>NZ_JAQLOH010000046.1 GCF_028204095.1 Candidatus Anaplasma sp. TIGMIC | reverse complement strand
CCTCATGCCTCATGCCTCATGCCTCATGCCTCATGCCTCATGCCTCATGCCTCATAAGCACATGGATTGCGTACTTAAGGTGCACATTCATGTTGCATGAAATTGCTCTGCAGCTTAAGCAGTACATGTGTCAAAGGTGCTCTGGTAAGACACCAGAGAGCTCCCTAATGTACCACGTGAATAGATAATCAGCCACCACGGCTGATAACAGGTTAGCCTCTTATAACTTGCACACAAGAAGCGTCTAGTGCCACGAGCACGGTTCATCACCTTGCATGTATTTTCTTAAAGACAGCCTGTGCTAACTGCCAATGCTGCACAAACAAGACAAGTAGACGAAGTCTAACAATGGGGATATACCACGAGGTGATCAGCTGTCTTTTGACACAACCACGAAATTTATTGCATCCAAATCATCAACTATAGGGATAGAAGCTTCTTTATCGTTCGATTGTGAATCTATCTTTACCGATAATTCTACTGTACAACGAAGTCGCAACAAGAATATCAGCAGCCTCTCAAGAGAAAACCCAGTCGTCTTGCCATTGATGATCTGCGATACTTTTGGTTGATCTACGCCTATTATTTTAGCAGCAGTCATTTGGCTCCACTGGCTTTTACGGATTGTATCCCTTATTATGCCTAGTATCTGGAGCTTGATTTTTTGTCCGTTTGGACCACGCTTTTCTTTCATAAACTTTTTGCCAGGTAAACTCAGAAACTCATCTTTTTAGGATTTTGCATAACACTGAAGAGCACACCGCAACCTAACTAGCACCAGCGTAGCAAGCAAGGCTCACCGTAACACACCACTATGCTAGTATAAATTGCTTAAATTTTCTATAAAGAGTGAAGGAAACTACTTACTGTGAAAAATTAGCCTCTGCTCGGAAAAGAAGACCCCACTGTCATATCAATCAGAAATATATAAAATTAGTCAGCAAAATTCCTACATCATTGTGGATGCGTGAATATTGCGCTGCCGGAATATATGGTATAGTTAGCAGCTTATATATAGCACAATTGCTGCGGTCTGCTACGTGTTTTCAGCTGGATGCACATTGGATTCATAGGGTGTATCATAATGATTTATGATTTTAAGGAAGTAGAGAAGGAAGTTCAGGGACGATGGAATTTTAGCATCAGTGAAAACAGTAAAATAGGATGTTATATCCTGAGCATGTTTCCATATCCTTCCGGGAACATACACATGGGCCATATCCGCAACTATGTAATGGGCGATGTACTTGCAAGATTTAAACGCGCAAAGGGCTTGACAGTATTGCATCCTGTGGGGTGGGATGCCTTTGGCCTGCCTGCAGAAAACGCTGCGCTGTCATCTGGAATAAGCCCAGCTTCTTGGACCAGGAAAAATATAGAGTCTATGCGTGAGCAATTGAAGGCTGTGGGCCTGTCGTACAATTGGGATAGAGAACTAGCAACATGCGCTCCGGATTACTACAAGCATGAGCAGTGCTTCTTTCTTGATTTTTTGAAGAGCGGTTTGGCTTACCGCAAAGAATCGTGGGTGAATTGGGATCCTGTGGATAATACAGTCTTGGCTAATGAGCAGGTTGTGGATGGGAGGGGCTGGCGCTCTGGAGCCGTAGTAGAGCAACGAAAGCTGTCACAGTGGTTTCTGAAAATCACTGATTTTGCAGAAGAGTTGGTAAGTGAGCTACCTAGGCTTACTGGCTGGCCTGAAAAGGTAAGGCTGATGCAGGAACGCTGGATAGGACGCAGTGAAGGGGTAGTCATAACGTTTGAGACCAGCTGCACGAAGAAGCTTGAAGTGTTCAGTACAATGCCGCAGATGCTTTTTGGTGCAACATTTTGCGCTGTATCTTTGGATCATCCAATCTTGCAACATGTGTTGGATGGAGAATTTCATAAACAAGTTGATGAGTTTGCAAAGCGTGCACGAAGTAAGGATGGAGAAAAGATAGGCATAAATACTGGTCTCACTGCTAAACACCCGTTTTTGGGTACGGAATTGCCAGTATATGTAGCTAACTATGTAATGGATGATACGGGTACAGGGGCGATTTTTGGGTGCCCTGCACACGATCAGAGGGATTTTGAGTTTGCTCGGCAGTACTGTCTTCCTGTTGTGCAGGTAGTCTTACCTGAAGATGGATTAGCATGCGATTTGCAGAAAGAGGCCTACACAGGCAACGGTGTGTACTGCTGCTCAGGGTTTCTTGATGGTATGAAATTAAGTGATGCTAAAGAAGCCATGATAGCAAAACTTGAGTCCTTAGGCATTTGTCGGCGCACTGTTAGCTACAGGCTACATGACTGGGGTATTTCACGTCAAAGATACTGGGGTTGCCCGATACCCGTAGTGTATTGTGATAGCTGTGGAATTGTTCCTGTCCGCAAGGAAGACCTACCAGTAACTTTGCCCGCCGATGTGGATTTCACAAAGAGTGGAAACCCATTGGATAACCATCCAACATGGAAATATGTAAAGTGTCACGTTTGTGGAAGTGATGCCCAGAGAGAAACTGATACATTCGACACCTTTTTTGAATCTTCATGGTACTTTGCGGCATTTTGCAGCCCTGGAAATAAGATAAATCTGCAGGATAGCGATAAAATTTTGCCAGTGGATTACTACATAGGGGGTATTGAGCACGCCGTACTTCACCTGCTGTATGCGAGGTTTTTCTGTCGCGCCCTCAAAAAGTGTGGGTACTTTCAGGTGGAAGAGCCGTTTCGCAATCTTATAACCCAGGGTATGGTGTGCCACGCTACGTACAGAGATGAATGCGGGAATTACATCTTTCCACAGGATGCAGAAAGAATGTCTGCAGAAGGGAGAACCGTCCTTACGGGGAAGGTGGAAAAAATGAGTAAATCCAAAAAAAATGTAGTAGACCCTTGTGGGATATTGGCAAAATATGGCGCGGATACCGTAAGGCTATTTGTCCTATCTGATACTCCGCCTGAGAGGGATATAGAATGGACTTTTTGTGGAGTTGAAGGGTCTTGGCGCTACATTGAGCGTCTGTGGAAGGTTTTTTCCGAAAGTAATGTAAAAATAAGCACAGAATTCGACAACTCGTCTGTAGGTAGTGAAGGGCTAAAGGCTTTGTCAAAAGTTCATGTACTACTTCACGGTATTGAGGATGATATGGAACAGTGCCGGTTTAACTGTGCTGTTGCGAAATTTCGGGAGATGAGTAACGTCATTTTTGACATGATGAAGTGTTCTATCGAGAATTCCGTGATAAACGAATCTGTGTACATTTTACTGCGGGTTATGGAACCGTTCATTCCTCACGTTACTGAAAAATTATGGGAAGTAATGGGTGGTGGCGGAACTCTTTGTTCGCAGGCATGGCCTTCTGTTAGGGAGGATCTCCTCAAGAACAGCTTATGTACCATCGCTGTACAGGTTAATGGGAAATTATGCGGTACTATAGAGATTGACGAGTACTGTTCCGAAGAGCAAGTAAGGTCTGATGCTCTTGAGGTGGCTAGAAGGCGCCTTGAGCAGCGCACGATAAAACAGGTGTACTATGTTCCCAAAAGGGTAATAAATATTGTGGTTGAGTAGCGGGGCCTTAGGCTGCACTGGTTCAAATAGTGGTGTCGCGTTGTCTGCTGGTGTTTCGATTGAGTCAAACCTTGTGGGGGTTCGTACAAGGTTTTGGTCCTAAATACGCCGGGATAGCGGTAGTCTAACGAAGTGTTTTAGTCTGTCAAATTTTAAAAATCACACCTCGACATCCGCATTGCGTTATGTCTGACCAGAAATCCACATTCTACTTTGGCAAGCTACGGGGAGACGTACAAATACCATGTTCGGAGGTAAAAGTGCACTGTGTGTAGATGTGTGTGGCAAGGCTTATTATAGGCGTCAATACGAAGTGTTGGCCTTGTGAAACTGCAATTAACAAACACGTGGTTCAGCCGTATGAAATACCAGGGGATTTTCTTCGCGAATATGGCGAACGCCACCGCCCATGTGCTTTAGCGAACCAGACCGTGTCAGGTGCACAAAGTACTGCTACTTTTGAACTTTGATGTCGTGTAAGAAATTGCCGTTACAGATGATCACGCATCTTGCGACAGGCGTATCTATGGAGGCTCCTTGCGAATAATTGTGCGCACATAGCCTGCTTAAGCACGTTTATTTCGTTACATCCTGGTAGTGTGCGGTACGCTGGGGTACTTTCATTGTGATTCTTAGCAAACCTGCTAAAATGGACCACAGTTCACTTTGAGATATCTTGTGATAGTAGATTCGCACTGCCATTTGAATTACTTTGACCCTGAAGAGGTACGCGGCATAGTCGACAGGGCAAATGCGGTAGGGGTATCTCTGATGCAGACTGTGTGCACCACAATGCAGGAGTTTCCCACATTGCTGGAGATTGCTAACAACCATGAACAAGTTTATGCTTCTGTTGGGGTGCATCCCTGCAACAGCGCCAAGGGAGAGCAGGTTTCTGCTGATGACCTAATTAAATTCACACAGGAAGAAAAAGTCATAGGCATTGGAGAGACGGGGCTAGACTTTTACAAATGTGATGATGGTATTGATAGGCAAGAGAAGAGCTTCGTTGAGCATATTGCGGCAGCTAGAGAGACTGGATTGCCTATTATCATACACTCCAGGGATGCTGATACGCGTATGGCTGATATATGCACCGCTGAGATGAAAGTGGGGGTATTTAAAGGACTGATGCACTGTTTTGCTTCATCCCAAGAGTTGGCGCGCAGGTCACTGGATGCAGGTCTTTATATTTCATTTTCTGGTATTTTGACCTTTAAAAATGCAGGATTTTTAAGGGAGATAGCTAAGTTTGTCCCGCGAGACCGTGTTGTTGTTGAGACGGATGCTCCGTTTTTGTGTCCCGAGCCACATAGGGGAAAGAAGAATTCTCCCGAAATGACCAGGTTTGTCGTTGAGTGCCTAGCTCAAATTTGGAACGAAAGCGTAGATACGGTGAGCGATATTACTACACAGAATTTTTTCACTCTTTTTGACAAGTGTTCACGTAGGTACCATGCATCGTAAACCAAATCCTTTAATTTGTGCGCTCGACACCGCGGATATAAACAGAGCTGTGATGCTTGCAAAAGCGGTTGCCGGCAAGGTTGCCATGGTAAAACTTGGGCTGGAGTTTTTTACGGCTCATGGCATAAGCGGAGTTCAGAAGATTATAGACCTTGGGCTGAAGATATTTCTAGATCTCAAGCTTCACGATATTCCCAACACCGTTGTTGGGGCGCTAAATGCAGTAAAATCGCTTGATATAGAGATGCTAACCATTCACATCAGCGGTGGGCGCGGTATGATTCAAGCATCTGTAGACGCGTTGCAGGATAGCCAGGTAATTCCTGTTGGAGTTACAGTACTAACAAGTATTGACGATAACGACATGCGAGATTGTGGGATCGATAAGCCTGTTGCAGATCACGTTATGCGTCTTGTGGACCTTGCAGTAGAATCAGGCTTGCCTGCCATAGTATGTTCTGCGCATGAGGTTCCGGTAATACGTAGAAAATATCCCAGCATAAGGCTTGTGGTACCAGGAATTCGTGTTGCAGAAGCTACAAATGATCAGAAACGCGTCGATACACCCAAGGCAGCTCTACTGA
The DNA here is from genome assembly GCF_028204095.1 of Candidatus Anaplasma sp. TIGMIC. GTDB lineage: Bacteria > Pseudomonadota > Alphaproteobacteria > Rickettsiales > Anaplasmataceae > Anaplasma. The sequence continues at coordinate 409 of NZ_JAQLOH010000046.1, read as the reverse complement.
AGGGAGCTGATTATCTGGTAATTGGCCGTGCAATAACCCAAAGCACTAATCCGTCTGATGCAGTCGATGCTATTCTCAACACTTTGTGATAGTTCATAACGTGCTTGGAGGCAGTGCAAAAGGATTTTATTTGCGCTGGTAATAAGGTAGACTCAGCATGTGTACGGCACACATAGTGGCTTGTTACGGCGTAAAGTTGGGATTTGCCATCTGATGCAGAATAGCGGAGTGGTGCTCGAGAAGTCGTGCCGTGTAACGTGTTATGATGTAATCCACAGTTCTGAGGTGTTTACTACAGCGTCTTTTTTAATGCGGACTTATATAATAAACGGCAATGATGGCTGTTATAAATTAGCATTTATACGCCATCCAGCAGTTTATTGTGCAATTGATGGTGTTTGCGCTAATA
>NZ_JAQLOH010000045.1 GCF_028204095.1 Candidatus Anaplasma sp. TIGMIC | reverse complement strand
CCTAGGCTGTGCGCCACCCCCGTATCCGGGCCCGATAGTAGTACTGCTAGAGACACCATCACACTTCCTAAAGATAGTTTTCCTATTTCTTCACCTCATTTATGCAATATTAAACCTCTAGCTGTATCAAACTCACCAATTCAATGTGTTCATAAAAAAACACCTTCGTCCCGTCGAAGACACTGACCGTATCTCCACGACTTCGCTAGGTGGCCTGCGAAATTACTTCGTCGTCTTTAGTCGCGACTATAAATGTTCTTCGACACTTACTGAGCCTCAGAACCAAAACCGCGGCATCCTACATGCTGTAGGAACAGACATCTTCTGCCATGCGCGTACGCATACTGTTGCTCTGCTTTTTGTAGGACCACAGGTATTATTTACTAGTTGAAGAAAATATTACCTAATTGCCTCCTTGTTTGCGCGTCAAGATGCTTACACGGAGATTTTCACGATTGACGGAATAATTCCTCTACCACAACATCATGTAATAAATACCGGCCTTTCATCGAGATGTGTTCCACATTGCAATCCGTGAAGCAACCCGAATATGCGCGCGGTGCTGCGGTCATGTTCAAATATTTCAAATTAACGAGTAAAAATACAGTACAGCGTTCGCCCGGCGTTACTCAGTCATGTATTGCTGCTCAGGTGTCACCACTCTGATTGTTCCTCCACAATCCACAAAGCACGCTGCATAGTCATCCCTGCATGTGCCATCACATCTACTGGTATCGCAAAGACTCTTTGTAGAAGACGGAAAACAATCCAACCGAAACCCCGAATATATGTCGTTACTTGTGGAATAGCAGCTTCGGTAATCCGTAGCACACTTGAACGAACAAATGTGGTCTGTTCCGCATTGCGATGTGCACTCGTTCCTACTTCTGATACATTCTTGCTTCCTAGTCTCTCTGGGATAACAGCCTACGCTACCACAAACCGCATTTCCCACGAAGCCCACTATATTGTTCACCGTATTATGATACGACTCCTGCACTCTGCATTCTTCAGCTTGCTTGTTACACAACCTAAAACAATTGTTCTTCGCATACTCACACTGTGTGGTACAGGATATCCCCTCTTTATCTTCTGGAGGATCATAAACTACAAACTGCGGTGTTCTGCTTATGATGCATGAAGAAAGAAGAACCGACATCGTAATAGCGCTACAGGCGCCAATTTTTTTGCTAAAAAACCTTCCTGCCATAGTAAATATTGTAAATTTTTATACCATGGTACAAGAACGTACGGTAAAAAAACCCTTAGACCGTCAATACACGCGCAAAAGTTAGCGTGTTCTGTGGGCCTCTTCGAGATCTGCAATTATTTGTAGTTGAAAACTACCTTCTGCAAGATGCTCTCTTGATAATTGAGCGTACTGCAAAAACTCCCTGCTATTGCCCTCAAAAAAGTGCCTGTTCGCAAGTGCGTAATAATACATGCCAATTCTGCCTAATCTACCGTACACCAAAGACAGCTGTTTCCACACAAATGGATCATCTCGTTCTTGGCGTGTCACCTGCTCTAGGTATGGCAGTGCCTCACCCGGGTCCTTTAACAAAAACGCCTGTGCTAACTCAAGTTTAATTAGCATATCATTGGGGAGGTACGCTAAGGCAGCCTTGTAATCCAAAATGCATGAGTCTATATCCCCCAATTTGTACAGAATTTGCGCTCTGATCTCCCTAAGATATGGATCTGCCGGAGATAGATCAATCAAATGCCCCAGTTTTTCAAGTGCATCTTTTGTGTTTGCCTCTCTGTAATCAAGTATAGATTGCATATATTGCGACAGTTTTCGGTTCTTGAGGGTGTCTAACGGCATTAAAAATGCCTCAACTTTTTCTACAATCCTCGCGAAGTTTTCTCTGTCTTCCGCTGAAAAACCAACAACCTCCTTCTTGCGGCTATAGTTATACAGTTTACGCAGTCGTTGCTCGCTTAGTGGATGTGTCAGAAGGTATTCGTCTAAGTGCGCATATTGTTGTTCACTTTTGCCAAAGTGCCTAAGTACACGCAAAAGCCCTTCATGGCTATACCCAGCCGCATCAAGGTACTCCAGCGCAAATTGATCTGCTATCTCTTCTTGTGCACGACTGTATGCCAAAAATCTTCTTTGACTGATAGTACTGCTTCCTGCAATGATAGCCTGACCTATTTTTGGATCCACAGCAACCATCGCTACCATGCCCAAGATATATCCCAAGCTCTCTGCTAGAACGCCGCTGCGTCGCTCACTAGCGCGCTTCACTATGTGGTACTGAGACATGTGACCTATCTCGTGGGCTATGACACCTGCAACAACTTCGGGATCTTTTGAAAACCGCAGGAGGCCCTTATGGATGAAAATGTGGTTATTTGCTGTAACGAATGCATTTACCAGGTTGTCGTCAACGAGAAACACTTTGACAGTATCGGTATCGACCTTGGCGGAGCGGAATAGCGGTTCACTAATTTTTTTTATTACATTTTCAATCTCGCTATCTCGGAGCACCACTGTGCCAGAGCACCACGCTGGAGTCGATATGAGTATCATACAGAACAAAACTACATACGCCTTCATAAAACCAATACCCCCTACACGGCGTAACCATAATAGTTAAAAGAGTAAAAATACTCTATAATAAACGTCTCGATCTCTATTCTAGTGGCACTACGTTATAAAAAACTGGATTGCTGTGTTAAATCTTTGATTATGGGGTCGTGAAAGGTAACATATATGGGTCTTGAGCGATTAGGGATGGTAGCACAAATGCATACGGAAGATTTGGTAGAGCTCGTTGTGTCCGTATTGGACGAACATAGCGCCCATAACATAGTTTCGCTAGACGTTCGAGATAAGTGCCAACTGGCGGAGCACATGATTATCGCTTCAGGAAATTCTTCACACCATGTGAAAGCACTTGCGGAGTATGTAAAGAAAAAAGCATCCCCTTATCATAAATCCCGCATACAAGGTCTAAATGCTTGCAATTGGGTAGTAATGAGCTTGGGCAATGTAATAGTTCATATATTCCGCGATGAAGTAAGGCAGTATTACGACTTGGAAAGTCTGTGGAACACAGATGCTCCACAGGATACTCAGTACGGCACTGCGCACAGCCAATAAATAGATGTTTCTGTAATCTGTGAGCTGCACAGGTACCGGAGTTACTTTGGCCTGGTTTTGTTAATGTGCAAGTTAACCGTATTGTAATACTCCCACAGTTATTCTGCTCTAGGCGATTCCTTAAAGTACGGAAGGCCACTGGTATATACAGGCTGGAGCAGCATTATGCACGATTCCGTAGTTGCTCATAGAGCAGACGATGCAGTAATTGCAGTACAGCAAGACAATGTGTCGAAGACAGTAGTGATAACAGGCGTAAACGCTAGGGCTTTAAGGCTTCTGGGTTTTGACAACAGCAACATTTTGCTACATTCTCCCTTAAGCTCCATACTTGACGCCAAAACAAACGGTACCATTAGCAGCTACTTGGAGTACTCTGATAGTGGCGTAGATCTCGCAGATATCGTATCGAAAATTAGGGATTTCACATTCTTAAATGTCGTGTCTGAGGCGTTGCCCGTGCGCGCAAAAGTCTTTCGTACCGCTTCAAAGAAGAACTGCCTTAACTACGAGATTTTGATACGCGATACAAGCATATCGCAAAAACTAGATGCGTTTAGGCGCAAAAAATTACCTCCTGGTTCATCGTACAAGGTAGACCCGGATCTGGGCATACTGGACGTGGCGTCGACTCTTACAGAGGTAGGTATCATCTGCGATTTCGTGCAGTCAATGCATGTTGACGTAGTGCTGTCCGTCATGGCTATAGACGAGCCAATAAACAATGGAGAAAAGTCACTCAGTAACGTGAAGCATGTCCTGGTTAATACTCTTAGTGCAAATTTGAGATATTCAGACATAGTGGGTTCTCTGGAAGGCAACAAGTTCATGTTTGCACTTTTAGGCTGTAGCTTTGAGAATTCTTTTGCTGCCGTATCCAGAATACACAGTCGCGTAGCGGAAAAGCTATCCACTTTGTTTTCTGATGTGTCTGCATCTTGCGCGTATGCGTCGCTGAATATCGCTACCAACAATACCTTACTAGAAGATTTAAATAGTATCTTGTCGCTGTCACAAAAGAGCAGCCGTTCCGTTGTCCGGTCCTTGCATGTTGAGTCAACAACTCTGAAAAGAACCTGTTAGCAAACGGCATAAACCACTCGACGCTTGTCTGTCGCAGATTCGTGGTTAGAGCGAGGCTATGTATGACAGCGAGAGAACTATTATATCTGACTGGAGTGAAGAACTACGCTCTACATCACACGCACTGACCACGGGGTTTTGGCATGAGCTCTAGTATGTTGTCTGCAATTAACTAAGACACAGACCCAGCGTACCCGAGATAACTTTTTGTGGTTATCAAATTTTACCCAAACTGATGATTCTTAAAGAACATTTATACCGATATACAGGCTCTTACCAGCGCATATTTTCCGTCTGCTGTTATGCCACTGCAGGAAGATGCACCTCCACCAGGGCACTCTCCGTACTATAGCGGAACGTTGCACCGTACTCCTTACACAAAAGAGTCAGGAAGTACGCCTGCACGTTATGCGTGGTTAATTCACAACCTTCTTCCCGACTAAGCATTCTTTCGACATCTCTGTGCACAGACACTTCTGCAGCACAGAGCTTGAGCTGTATGTGCACTGTGTCATCAGTTCTGCACACTGAAACCGAAAGCCCAGTACCCTGTACCATGACCATGGCAGAAAAGAGCACAGCCTGTATTACCAAGCGATTGACTCGTTCCACCATATCTGCATCAGCAAACTGCGCAGCTATATTCCACTCAACAAGACACAAACCCCTTTTCTTTAGATACTTTTCTATATGACGCTGCGTGCTGCAGAAGCTCGAGTTATCCTCCGAACTGCAATAAGCCTGTCTTACAAGCCTGAACCTTGATATCATCCCATCCACAGCTTCCTCAAGCTGACCTTTCATGTCATCACACTCAGGGTCTTCGAGGAAACACTCTACCAAGCTCACTACGGAGCCGATTGACCCAGCAACATCGTGCAGCAATCGCGCCGCGAATACCTCCATGCTTGCAAGCCCGTCGGCCATTTTATGCTATATTTCGTGAAAGCAGCGGGTATTCTATAACATCCAACTTGTTAATCAAATAAATTTTTTGTACATGTTTCTTGGATCTGGTGCTACGCTGTCACAATTGTGATGTCTTTTTGCTATGAGTAAGTACCGGGATTCAGGGGTGGATATTGCCTCGGCCGATAAGCTCGTTGTTGAAATAAAACAGCTTGCTGCGGACACGAAAAGCGCAAACGTTATCTCTGATATAGGGGGGTTTGGCGCGGTATTTGACGTATTTGCGTCCGGGTGCAAGTATGTTGCCCCATTATTGGTATCATCCACAGATGGTGTCGGAACGAAGCTGCTCATCGCACAAGACACAAACAATCACAGATCTGTCGGAATAGACCTGGTGGCAATGTGTGTCAACGATATCCTGGCGCAAGGCGCTAAGCCGTTGTTTTTCCTGGATTATTTTGCAACAGGAGTCCTAGACAATAGCGTTGTGCTTGAGGTAGTAAAGGGCATAGCTGCGGGGTGTCGCATTGCCGATACCGCACTGGTTGGAGGCGAGACCGCAGAAATGCCGGGAATGTACTCTAAGGGGCATTATGACATTGCTGGCTTTGCAGTGGGTGTTGTGGAACGCAGTGAGATTCTACCTAAGTTGGGCAGAATCTTGCCGGGTGATATCATAATAGGGCTCTCATCTTCAGGCCTCCACTCTAACGGCTTTTCTCTGGTGAGGAAGATACTTCAAGATGTAGGTATATCCTACAGCAACCCATGTGCCTTTGATACCAAGCGAAGCTGGGCTGACGTTCTTCTCGAACCAACAAAAATATATACGGGCTCCGTGCTACCATCGTGCCATCTAGTCAAATCGATCGCCCACATAACCGGAGGAGGGCTGATAAACAATATCCCACGTGTACTGC
>NZ_JAQLOH010000044.1 GCF_028204095.1 Candidatus Anaplasma sp. TIGMIC | reverse complement strand
GAACGCGAACCGTACTCCCAGTTCACAGCCTACATACGACAATCCAAAGGATGCTACCGCGTAATCTTTGGTTCTACCATCCGGGCTGCTATCATCAATAAGGCGGTAGACCGGAAGATTGTCATACTCATGATCGCCTATGACGTGGTGTATGTATCCACCAAGGTGAGCATAGACCGACGAAGATAACTTGTAGCTCAAGCCGGCTTTTAACTTGTAAGCAGGTTTTGGAGTAACACGGCCAGCTACCGCTACAAAGTCACCTCCTGCACCGACACATGCGTAAGGCACCAAACTACCCCCCCCCACAAACATTAGGTCATAGCAGGCATTTACCATAACTGCAGTCGAAGTAACTGACCTAATTTCTACAACCTCTCCGCCCTCAACAGTCTTTGCAAGCAGCCTAGCGACAATGATCTTGTTCCCAGAGTTCATGTCGGTAATTTCACCAGCAACCTGCGCCGACGCGTCAACACCTGGCCTTTTACCACCGCTGTACCATGTTTGTGTCTTACTCACATTTGGCCACTTGCCACTACCCCTACCGGACACCGCAGCATTTAGTCCTGAAGCCCTTCTAGAATTATACCAGTAGTCATGCCTGTCTAGCCCTGCGCCGGAACAGTCGCTGCCGTACTCATCCCCTCTCTTTAGCGACACACCATCTACTGTATGGCTACCCCACAACCCCATGATAAACTTCTGCCCATTTTTGCATATCATCTTATCAATGTCCGGATGACTAGCCTTAAGAGAATGCGCAAAATACTCGATATCCTCAGGACTCTGTGCAGCCAAACCATCTCGTAACTCCTGAGTATTGCCATTGACAACATCGAAGGCCAGACCCTTAGCCAAGAGGTAAAAGCCCGTTACGTTATCATGGTCACCACTTTCGTTATGGAAGTGCGCCGGAAAGCTTCTGTGCCCCACCTCCAGTTCCATACGAGCGCCCTTATGAGCAAGGCCAACACTACCGGCCATCGCTGCAATAGACGAGTTCCCAAAGGCAATTTTTGTATCAGTGGCAGTCCAGTCAAACTTATCTGCCCTCAAAACTTCCGCACCAGCATCGTGTTTGTAGGGAATCACCGCCCGGGTACCGTTATTGAACGGTTCGCCTATCTTGAAATCTGTCACTCCCTGTAGTGCCGGAGAATAACTAAACCCAACATACGCACCGTGCAAGGAATCGTGAAGTTCAAAGGACTCCCGCGCATAGCCCCTACCAGGGTCAAAAAATAGGATCCCTGCTGCCACCAGTACAAGTATTTCCAGTTTTGCCGCCTTTGTACAACTCATCACCATAGTTCTAGTTCCCTATACACCACACGAGAACATAAGTAGTCGATTCTGAATGAGCTGTCTACCCTCTAAGTATCCATAGCTAACCCATATCACAACTTCAACGACCTTGGTGACTTAGTACTTTGTATCCTCAGAATACCAGCCTGACCCCCAATTCTCCACCAGAGTAAGATAGACCAAACGACGCCGTCGCATAATCTTTGGTTCGGCCATCAGGGCTGCTATCATCGACTAGGCGGAGAACTGGGAGATTATCATACTCACCATCTCCAATGACATGGTGGATGTACCATCCACCATAGGCATAGACAGATGGAAATAACTTGTAGCCCAAACCAGCTTCCAGCTTAAAAGCGGGCTTTGGAGAAATCCGCCCTGCAACAGCCACAAAGTCACCTCCTAGACCCACACATGCGTAAGGCACTAGACTACCCCTCCCCACAAACATTAGGTCATAACATGCATTCACCATGACAGAAGTTGATGATACCGATGTGATCTTTACAACCTCTCCGCCTTCAATAGTCTTTGCCAGAAATCCCGCAACTATTGCCCTATTACCCGCACTCATGTTGGTGATTTCATCTGCAACTTGTGGGGATGCATCTACAGCTGGACGTAGTTCCCCTAAAAAAGTTCTTGTCGTCTGGCTAACCTTTGGCCACATGTTTTGTCCTTGTCCAGTAACTGCTGCTGCAATCCCGGGCCGAGGCAGCGCTTCCAGCGGCCATTTTTCTTCATGAACTTGACCGGAACAGTCACGCCTATACTCATCTTCCCTCCTATATACTTTACCAAACGCCCATATGCTGCTTTTCGCAACAAGCTTCTTCCCATTTTTACACATCATTTTATCAACATCAGGATGACTAGCTTTCAGTGTATGGGCAAAAGATTCAATATCTTCGGGGCTTTGAGCTGCCAAACCGTCTCGCAGTTCCGGGGTGTTGCCATTGACAACATTGAAGGCCAGACTCTTAACCAGGAGATAGAAGCCCGTTGTGTTATCATGGTTTCCACTTTCGTCATGAAAATATGCAGGAAAGCTTCTATGACCCATTTCCAGTTCCATACGAGAACCACCTTGATGCGCAAGACCAATGCTCCCAACCATAGCAATAACAGACGAGCTTCCAAAAGCAATTTTGGTGTCAGTCGCAGCCCAATCAAATTTATCCGCCTTCAAAACTTCCACCCCAGCATCGTGTATGTAAGGAATCACCGCCCGAGTACCGTTATTGAACGGTTCGCCTATCTTAAAATTCTTCACCCCCTGCAGTGCTGGAGCATAACTGAGCCCAACATACGCGCCGTGCGAGGAGTTGTGAAGTTCAAAGGACCCCCTCGCACAACCCCAACTAGGGTCAAAAAATAAGATCACGACTGATACCAGTACTGGTACCCCCAATCTGACCGCCTTTATACAACTCCCCGCCATAGTTCTAGTTTCATACACACCTCACAGGAACATGAGTAGTCGATTCTGAATAAGCTGTCTACCCTCTAAGTACCCACAGATATCCCATATCACAGCTTCAACAGCCCTGGTGACTTAGTACCTTGTATCCTCAGAATACTATCCTAACTCCCATTTCACCTCCTGTATAAGAAAGACCAAACGATGCAACAGCATAATCCTTGGTTCTACCATCAGGACTACTATCATCTGTGAGCCTATAAACCCGAAGCTTTTCGTACTCACCACTTCCCATCACATGGTGTACGTACCCTCCAAGGTGGGCATAGACTGATGAAGATAACTTGTAGCTCAAGCCAACTTTTAGCTTGTATGCGGGTTTTGGGGCCACCTTACCGCCAACGGCAACAAAGTCGCCACCGTACCCAACACAAGCGTAAGGCATTATCCTATCGCCCACTCCAACCACAAGGTCGTAACAAGCATTAACCATCACCGATGTCGATGTAACTGACCGAATCTCAACAACCTCACCACCTTCAATAGTTTTCGCCAGGTGCCCCGCTACAATTGCTCTATTATCCATGCCCATATCAGTCATCTCGCCTGCAACCTGATCGGAAGAATCTTCTCCTTCGCTTACCCCATAGTCGCGCCAATACCACCAATCTTGAATTTTGCTAACGTTAGGCCACTTACCGCGACCATCATATGATACTGCCGCGTTCAAACCCGGATCTTCTTTTGACGTAAATCGAAATGTACCATCTAAAGGTCTCTTTCCACCTCCGCAGTTGCCTCCGATCTCATCGCGCAGGCGGACGTTATCTTGTGCCATGTGCCATCGCACGTAATCACTCACCACAATCTTCTGTCCGTTTTTACAAAGTAATGAATCAACATCAGGGTGGGACGCATGGAGGACATGTGCAAAAGATTCAATATCCTCAGCGCTTTGTGCCTGCAAGCTCTCTCTAAGCCTTGCTGTGTTGCCGCTAATGACATCATAGGCCATATCCTTTGCAAGAAGATATAGGCCTGTTTCACTGTCATGATCGCCGTTTTTATCATGGAAACGCGCTGGAAAACTTTCATGACCCACTTCAAGCTCGATGCGCGCCCTCTTATAAGCAAAGCCCATTCTACCCATAACAGCAAAAACAGCCGAGTCGTCGAAGGTAATTTTCGTATCAGTAGCGGTCCAGTCAAATCTATCCGCCCTTAAGACTTCTGCTCCATCATCACGTTTGTACGGTAGAACTGCCCTTGTGCCGTTACTATAGGGCTCACCTATCCTGAAATTTGTCACTCCACGCAAAGCCGGAGCATAACTCAATCCAACATACCCTCCCACCGCAAGGTCACGATGTTCAGATGCAATATGAGCGTGGCCTTGAAGGGGAATTAACGTCACTGCAGCCACCGCCAACCATACTCGTAATCCAACCGTCTCCACATTATCCTTGATCATAGCTTTCATCCTCTAGACTTACAGAAACATGAGTAGTCCGCGCGCACAAGATTGCACTTCTTACGCGACGCCATTATTTACTTCTTTTCAGCAGTTAGTCACATCTTTTTTACAGTCCTAATGCATCCTAGAACATTAGCCTAAAACCCATCTCACAACCTGTGTAAGACAAACCAAATTGCGCCACAGCAGAGTTACCTGTTCTCCCCTCAGGGCTTATATCGTCCACGAGCTTGTAAACTGGAAGCTTCGCATATTGACCATCCCCTAGAACATGATGGAAGAAGCCCCCTAGATACGCGGAAATACTCGAAGAAAGCCTATAGGCAATACCAGCCTTGAGTTTATAAGCAAGTTTAGGAGTAATCGTGTCCGCTATATCAACCAAGTTACCTCCAAAACCTACGCAGGCGTAAGGGACGGCCGACATACCGATTTCCGCATCATAACAAGCATTAATGACAAAAGAAGTAGAGTATACTGCTCTGATTTCCACAACTTCTCCACCTTCTACAGTCTTTGCAAGATGCTCCGCTACAACTACCCTGTTATCGAGGCCCATATCAGTAATATCTTCGGCAACTTTAGCGGAAGAATCCGTAGTTACGTGCCCCGCCCCCACAAGACTATACTTCCGTGTATTGCGTCTGCTTACCTTAGGCCATTGTCCACGCCCCTCATTGGAAACCGCAACACTTAAACCCGGATCTGGAAATGTCTTATAAAATAGCCGCAATGCGTCATCCCTCTTGCCATCACAGTTGCTTCCCAGCTCGTCTTTTAATCCCAGCATGGACCTTACCAACTGTTCATTCGATTGCACAATAACCTTCTTTCCATTTTTACAAATTAAAGAATCAACCTCGGGATGGGACGCATGGAGAATATGAGCAAAGGTCTCAATATCCTCGGCGCTCTGTATAGATAGGCTCTCACCCAGTCTCGCAGTGTTGCCATTAATCACGTCATAGGCCATGATCTTGGGTAAAACGAAATATCCCCCTGGTTCACGCTTCCTGGCCCCCTGCGAAGCAGGGATTTGTGCAGTGAACATTTCGTGCCCAACCTCAAGTTCAATACGCGTAGACTTGATCTTCAAACCAATGCTTCCCGCCAATGCCACATCCGTTGAGTGCCCAAACGTGATCTCCGTACCCATAGCTGCCCAATCAAAGTTATTGGTACGTAGCACCTGAGTGCGACGATCACTCATATAAGGCAATATCGCCCTGGTGCTCTCGTTTGTTTCATTTATGTCAAACCCTGCAACTCCATCAAATGCCGGTACATAGCTCAAGCTCACAAACACTCTACCACGCGCCGCGGAGTTAGTCGCACTATCATAAGCCGTATCCGCCATACATTGATAAACAGGTATCGCTGTAAAAAGCGCCAATGCTGTCATGCTTATCAGTTTTTTATCGCAACGAAATCTCACGATCATATCTTCCCCCTATGCGACTAATGTAGACTTTACGCAGCATGGTATAACACGCACAGCGATCGTTGCATCATGCCTTCACGTTACGTATTCAATTTATTACGCAGTCCTTATTCAATGGTTTACTATTAGCCACTGTCGCGCATTTCAGCTCGCGCGTAGGTTGATATGTCACTACGTGTTACACGTTTAGAAAAGCGTGTCAGAACACAAAACTCATTCCCATCTCACAGCCCGAATAAGACAGACCAAATTGGGCAACAGCAGAATTGCCTGTTCTTCCCTCAGGACTGATATCATCTACAAGCTTATAAACCGGAAGCTTAGTATATTGACCATCACCAATAACATGATGGTGGTACCCACCAAAATACGCTGAAATATTCGTTGAAATTTTATACGCTAATCCCGCCTTCAACTTATACGCGAGTTTTGGCGCAACAGAACCTCCAACGCCTACAAAATTACCCCCAAACCCTAAACATGCATAAGGTACTATGGCTTTGTTACCCAACTCAGCATCATAACAAGCATTAACCATCACCGAAGTCGAAGACACAGACCGAATCTCCACGACTTCACCACCTTCAACAGTCTTAGCAAGATGCCCCGCGACAATAGCCTTGTTATCCAAGTTCATATCAGTCATCTCACCAGCAACTTGTGGGGATGCGT
>NZ_JAQLOH010000043.1 GCF_028204095.1 Candidatus Anaplasma sp. TIGMIC | reverse complement strand
GAGATGCGTGAAACGACGAGTAGTAAAGGTGAATAAAATGACCGAAATTTAGTTGTGAAATGGAAGGGGCTCTTCGATAGTAATCAGCCACTGTTCGGAGAAAAGCGTAATAGAAAGAGATAGGGTGTTTGACCATATCAGGGTGTTTGACCATATCAAAGATGATGGGTTGATGGTTTAGATTAATGAAGGAAATAAATGCATACGAGCACGAGAAAAGGCAAGAATAGCGAAGTCACAACGGAACGGCGGCGCAATTTAGTTTATGTGAGGCCAAAATCGCGAAAGGTGCTCATTGCAGTTATTTGTATAACAGTGTTATTTTGCGCGGCTGTTGCGACTTTAATCTGCTTACATTATGCTTCTGTGATAAATATATCTGCAGTGTTTACGGAAGCGGTGATAGCACCTATAGTCTTTGGCGCTTCAGCTATCTGCGATTTGGTCCTGCTTTGTCTACTAATAGCAGAAAAAACTAGAAAAAAAAGGGTAAGCAATTTTGTTGAGGAAACAAACGAAAGCGGAAAGTACTATATGGCCATCATGACTGAGCCACATGTAAAAGCAAACGAAATATCAGAAAAGGGTAGTGGTTCAGATGCAATGGTATTTAGAGATGCTATTGCTCGCTCTGGAGGAAAAGAAAGTAAAATAGAATTCTTGCTCGAAAGTGGGCGATACATGTGCAAAGTGGGAGACATGATATATTCCGTACGTGGTATAGAGTATTTTACAAAAAACGAAGAAAAAGCATTCAGAAAATACGTAAGAAAAAGTAAATTACAAGATAACGAAAGAAGATTTGTACTTGAGTGCGCAGTCCCGAGTACTATGTACGCGTGTACTAGTAAGCCTCCAAGATCTTTACCGCATCGTTGTGCACCGGAGTATACTGAAAAGGAAATGAAAATAAAAGGGGCTGTAAGAGCCTATTTTAAGGTTGATGCCAACAATAGAGATGCTCTATTGTCACTTGTAGTGGGCAAATATGATAGATCCCTTGGTGTTGTCAATGATTTTTACGCTGCAACCAGTTACATTGAATATCATGAGCGCGTTACGGGTGTAGACTTCCAACGTTCTGGCAGTACGGAGGAAATGAGGTTTCGCGCAATGTGTGAATCAGGAATTGCTGCAGACTTGATTCAATACAGGGAAGAATTCGCAGCGCTATTACCTCGACTGCGCTACATACATAGAAGAACTTTAGGTATATTTATTGCAATTGCCAAAAGACGAAAGATATCAGACGTTCCACAAGAACAACGCAATGGTACGAGTAATGGCATATTAAGGGCAATTTGTGCGACTACATCGTCATCTTCAAAAGTAATTACGTCACAGCCATCGAATAACATTAAAGCTAAGCTAATCCTCAACTTTATAGCGGATATAAACTTCTGCCAAGGCATGATTTACTACACTTTGGCAAGTATTCTTGAGTGCGATAAGCAGGGGGTAAGATTTAGAGCATCTCCCGGTGAGTTGTATTCTTTACCACTTATATGCACGCATATACCAGAGCTTTATGACACCGCTAAGAGTTTTGCTGGAGTTATGATCGTTAATGACAAGGGCGTAATTTCAGGAATAAATCCAACAAGTGTTAGCATTAAAAACTTAGCAATGGTTCGCGGTTTTGGTGATGCTTTTGCAGAGGAACAGGCATTGATTAATTATGCAGCTGAAACTTTGGAGTCACGTCGGCGTCTTTTGGATAAATTTGGTGGTGATAGACTTAAGGCGGCAATTGTAATAGCAGAAGCTAGTATCAAAAACAAAGAAGTTGAAGAGATGACTAAAGATATGGGGGCGATGCAAGCTCTATTCACTGCCAGTGAAGCTGCTCTTACGCACCGTATGGAAATGATACTTATGCGTCTTCTCGGAGAAGAAAAGAAAGAAGATCGGGAAATAATGAAGGACTTGGTGTCATTTTTTAGCGCCATGACGATGGATTTTGTTCTTGATGATCGAAGAGACGAACGTAACTTCAATGTTGACCTGTATTCCACCTTTGCGGCCATGCACAATGCGTATGCACTATTTTGTAAACCAGGCTTTGCTGACGGTATGGGACTATTGTTGAATGATGAGGTATTGATAGGGCAGTATTTTCCTTTTGGAGGCATAGAACACGTTAAAGTCGTGCATGACAGCATGGGTGTTCTTGGAAGCGCAGCGGACATCTCTAAGAGTGATACAAAAAAAGAGAAAACTCATATGCTTTATGATGAGTGTGAAACGATACCTAAAGCAATTGATACTGAGGAACGTGATGTCCTACCACCTTTCTTCAAAGAAATCTTTCTTTCAGGGCTAAATGAATCTTTATCTAGTAAAGCAGGCACCTCACCGGAAGCTACTTCATGTCAAGGCACAGACTCCGCAGCAAGAGCGGATTCATCTGCGTCAGCGCCGGTTACCACGAATGAAGTAGTATTCGAAATAAAGGATACTCATGTGGAGAGTGGTGGTAAGACCACTACGCAAGTGGAAAAGTGCGAGCCTGAGCCACATCAGAGCTACGTAGCGCTAAAGCTGACAGGTCTATATGACGGCGGTGATGTTGATTTTAGTGAACTAAAGAATGTTACGGTTAGAGATATTAAGTTTCATGACTTAGTTTGCGATTCTGATACATCAAAAAAGTTCAAATCATGTAAAATATCCGGGTTTGACCAAGTATTTAGTGTTGCTCCAGATAGTTTCCAGGTGAAATCTCGTGAAGAAATCACGGAACAAATAGAAAATTACTCGATGAAGGAAAATGAATTACACGTTGTATTAAATCTAAATGCCGATCGGACGCCAGTTTTAGCCCGTATGACCAAAGTTGACTCCTCTGAAGAGTACGAGCTACCAGATCAATTATCGTACTCTCTAAGTGGATCGACTCATGTTTTGGGGTTATCTCAACTCGGTTTTGACACAACTTCCCATAAGGGCTTATTGGGCGCTATGCTTTCAAGTGAGGCGCGAAAACGCATTCCATATTTGACTGGAGCTTTGAAGCTATATGTTGAATATCATTCGCATGCGTTCCCAATAGAAAGCTATGCGGTTTTGAGTGTAGTTGAACCACCGGCAGCCCAGATCATGAAGGATATTGTTATGTACAATAGGGAATTCAGAAATGTAGCGGAAAGTAACGTCCTACCGCGTGCACAGAGCGAAAGTCTACTGTCCATCATAAATGATTATTATTGTAGAGCTGGTTTTTATGTAGTTGCTATGAAGGTTTTAGAGAAGGGAAAGGGGGACATTTCGCCGGACTTTCTTTCTTCACTCATAGTTGCTAGTTGGAGGACGCAGGCGCGGCCACCAACTGATGGTAAGGCTTTGCCGTTAAGGGATGACATCGTGTGTGCCGATACAGAGGCTGTGCAGAATAATTGTCATGATAAGACTACGCTAATGTTGCTTGTTGACAGGGACTACAGATCTTTTCATATGCATCAGATTTTAGAGAAAGTTTGTGAAGAAGTAAGGGCGCACGGAACGGGATTCGATGATATAAGTGCCAAATTTGATAGATTTTCAATTGGTCTTCCGGGTGTACTAGAAGTAGCTTATATTCTTGCTAATTCATCTTACGGCGATGAGCAACAAGCTTCTGATGCAACGCCTTTCGGAAAGTTTCGGGTAGGTTTCAATAACTCCACGATGACTATTACAGGATTTGACGGAAATAGCGGTCGCGAGGAGGGTTATACCGACATTCTGGTTGGTAATCCAGGGTTAATAAAGGCCAAAGTGAATAGTTTAATGAAGGATGCGCCCGAGTTTATGTTGCCGTGGGCATATATCCAAGTTTTACTTGATGTAGAGCCAGATGCTAAGCAAAAATTCCAATCGATATTTGAAGCACGTAATGTGAGGCTATATGATCGAGTGGTCTTTAATGGCACGTTTAAAGAAAGAAAGGAGTATCTGGCTTCGCTAGCGCGTAGTAATGATGGGCAGCTGATTATTAAGAAGGCAGTTGCATTCATGATTTCCGAAGACTTGTGTGCATTGTTCAAAGGGAAAGAAAATAGGTGTGAAATTTTCGAGACATATAAGCGTTCAGACGGTATTGAGCACTTTGTTAAATACTACAAAAGAACGCATCCGCAAATTTCTACTAAATATATCTGTAAGGATTATATCCCAATTGGAAGCGCACTCGAGCTACCTAAGGTTGAAATGGTAGCGATGCGCTCTCGAGATAGTGGTGAGCTGCAGATACCAGATGTTACACAAAATTCAACTCTTACAGAGATGAGTGGTAGCACAGAGCATGTTCAACATGCGCACGCATTATAGTGTGCAGAATGGTTTTAGATTTTAATTTATAGAGGTTTTTATGGCTAAGGGTGGTGACGTAGTGCTTCAAAGTACACACGAAACAACACAAACAAAAAAAGAGGAGGATGGCACTATACAACGAACTGAACATTCTGGTTCAAAAGATGTGAAGGCTAGTTCTTCATCACAAGGAGACAGCAAGCAGGGTGCCGCGGAGAGTAGTGGTGCTACAGTTTGTACAGAAGGCAAACAGTGCACGGCTGGTGCATCAAAGGGTAAGGGTAAAAAATCTGCAAAAGGAAGCAGTGTTTCATCAGGTAATCAAGCACCTGTTAACGGTTCTGCGCAAGCTAATAGTGCAGATGCTACAGCTAGTTCTTCTTCAACAGCGGCTACAACTAGTTCTGAGCAAGTAGCAGCTCCGACTAATTCCGCTACGGTAGGCTCGGCTTCAGCTAGTACTTCCCAGGCAGCAGCTACGACTACTAATTCTGTTCCTGCAAAATCTGCTCCAGCTAGTACTTCCCAGGCAGCAGCCACAACTACAACTACTAATTCTGCTTCTTCAGCAGTGGTTACGTCTGATTCTGCTCCAATAGTATCTTCAGCTTCTGGATCTACTTCAGTTCAGGTATCAGGTAGTCCTACTGTGGTGCCAACAGCTCAGAAAGCTACAGCAGAGAGTGTACCCGTTTCTGCTCCGAACACTGGCGTTAGTGGTAATCAAGAAGCAAAACCCGAAGTTGCTTCGGATAAAAATCCGCAATCTTCTACAGCGTCTGAAAGCGATAAAAAATCTCTGGAACGCCGGAAGAAGGAATTTAAGTACGTAATGGTTGCTACTGTGATTTTGCTTTCACTTACAGTTACTACTATATTTACTTTCATTTCTCTGTATTTAGTCGCTAATTTTGCCGCTATGGGCTTTGGTACATGGCTTATCCCTAGCGCTCTGTTAGCAACATTGACATTGGGTGCAGCTTCGGGTGTTGGTTATATGGTGTATCGTGCTACTAATCCTAATAGGGCAGAAGGTACCAGTATTTTCCCTCGCATCTCATGTGCATCAAAGAGTGCAGAAAGTTCTGCATCCGGAGAAAAAAGCAAGACGACTGAAAAGGAAACTTGTTGCGCTTCTAAATGCAGCAAAAATAAAGATGCTGCACAAGCAGCTTCTTCAGAAGAAAAACCTGCAAACGCTACAGCAGCAAATACCTCAGTAAAAGTCGCTGAAGGAACTACTTCTAATCCTCCGCAGAATGGTACTACGGTAATTTCAGCGGGTGATAGTTCGGCGCAGACGGCTCCAGCTGTGACGCTTACTGAAGCTACAGTGACGGCTGAGGCGAAAAGCCCCGTGCAACAACAAGTTCTAGCTTCTTAAGCCTTAACTTAATGGTGAGGCTCTCTAAATCTAATTAAAGGTGAAGAGAGCCTCTCTTGCCTAATTATCTGTAATGCTTACGAGAACATATACGGTATTTTTAAACAGGGAGCAGCTCCAACGAGCTGTTGCGCCCTACATTAGAAACAGCGCACTCTTTGAGTTTTTATTGTACCTTTCTTATCATTGTTTACTATCCACAATATGGATGCTAATTACTTTACCCTCATCAATCACAACCGACACCGATTCAACACAGCTGCCAAAGTTCCAGCAGTAGTCCTACTTTTCCGCACAACCTATTTATAGGTAAGTAGCTACCAATGCACCCAGGTTTTTAACTGGGGCCACTTTTTCTCTAGTTTTATGTATTTAGTTTACTTTTTCATGAACATAAGACTAAAACGCAGCTAAGTAACATGGTGCCGCAACTAGTTTTAAGTTGGCATTTTTATATTGTTATCCTCTTTTCAGCGCATTTTTCTCTTTCCATTTTAAGGATAAAAAAGCCGCTATCTATCACGTTTCATATGATATGCCAGAATTAAAACTGCTATATCAGAAGATTTTTGTGATAAACTCACATAAATATGTTAATAACTTATAAGGTGTTATTAAATTTATTAGTATGCGACTGCATGCCTGACCATATTGGATTTTATGTTTTCTTAAAATAAATCTAGAGCAAATCATGCACCTTGTAAGTCAGGTCTATGTAGTAGTAAGGCAGTGAGGGAAACAGCGACATATTTTAGTAAAAGGGATATAAGTTGCCATAAATAAGGGTAAACAATCTCCCCAGCTACGACGATAGAAAAGAAGTCAACAAAGTAAAGGTTATAGCCC
>NZ_JAQLOH010000042.1 GCF_028204095.1 Candidatus Anaplasma sp. TIGMIC | reverse complement strand
TTCCTTCGCGTGTTGCAATGCCTTCTATGCATATTACTGCTTCATGGCTGGCTTTGTGGGCCAGGCATGGTTGACCGGCAACGTCCCCAATCGCGTATAGCCCCTTATCGCTAGTTTCGCAAAGATTGTCAGTTAAAATAAAGCCATTGCGGTCGAGTTCGACTCCAGTATTCTCTAGACCTAGATTATCGGAGTTCGGGACGACGCCAATCGCGCAACACACACGATCGAAGGTAACAAGTGACGACTGTTTTGTAGCCATATTTTTGACCTCTGCGGTTAAGCCCTCATCAGAGCGCACGAGAGAACACACAGAGCTATTCACC
Source organism: Candidatus Anaplasma sp. TIGMIC (assembly GCF_028204095.1). Classification (GTDB taxonomy): domain Bacteria; phylum Pseudomonadota; class Alphaproteobacteria; order Rickettsiales; family Anaplasmataceae; genus Anaplasma. The sequence goes on along the minus strand of NZ_JAQLOH010000042.1, from coordinate 6,327 downwards.
AGCACTGTTACACCCTGGGACTGCAAAATTTTGCCCATGGCGGAGGAGATGCTATCGTCCTCCAATGGAAGGATTCTATCTTGCAACTCTACTATTGTGACCTTGCTACCAAGGGCTTCGTAAAAGCTGGCAAACTCTATACCGATAGCACCGCTTCCTACAATCAGTATAGATTTAGGAAGCTCCGTGGGCACCATAGCGTCTTTTGCAGTCCACAACAATTCTTGCTCCACATTTTGCAGCATTCTCGGGCGGCTTCCCGTTGCTAGAACTATGTGGCGCCCAGCAAGTTTTACCTCTCCATTGCTGCTTGACACTAGTATTTCACCCTTACCTAGGGTTGTCGCATTCCCAGTGTAAAGTTTTACACCGTTTTTTTTCATCAAAAAAGCCACTCCTGCGCCAAGGTGAGCAACAGCACTCCTTGAGTTAGCTACCACTTCAGCGATATCAACCTGAGCAGCTCCAGCCACTTTTATTCCGTACGTGTCGGCGTTTGCTATTTTCTTCAGCAACTCAGCAGTCTTTAGTAGGGCCTTTGTAGGTATGCAGCCCCAATTTAGGCAAACACCACCCAAGCTGGACTCACGCTCTACCAGTGCTACGCTATAACCCACTTGCGCAGCGCGAATAGCCGCAATGTACCCCCCGGGGCCACTGCCCACAACAATAATATCGTACCTGTCCATAAAATACGCAACACGCCAGAATGCTGCATGATATTGAAAATCTCGGTCATTAGCAACGTAATTTTGCTCGGTACAGCCATAAAGTAGGTAGTATATCGGCGCAGTTTTATCTATCTCTGAGCGAAACTATTAAATTTATTAAGAGTTGCTATTATGCGAAAAAGTTAATATTGTCTCTTAAATTGTTAAGAGACTTAGTAATGAAGCAATCAAAATCAAACAAGTTTTCTGAACTATTTCAAGGTGGGATTAGCGCGGTCAGTGCCAAATTAAAAGATGTGGCGAAGAAAGTGAAAAAGATAATTACTTGGGACTCTTCTGATTTGCATCCAATGAGAGGGGAAGACGCCCATGATCAGATAGAGGCATGGAAAATGCAGGGGCGTGAGCTTTATAAGTTGGGTAGAAGCGTCTTGGAAGAAAAACAAAGGCATCTTAACGGCGCTAGCGGCGTTACACCCAGTATGTACGACAGAAGAAAAGGGCGCATTCTGACTGCGTACACAGGGGATCTTACGGCTGAAGCGATGCGGGATAGCAGCTATGAAGGAAGGCATGCAGTGTCGTTATGCTTGTTGGGTGAGAGTGCAAGGTTTTGGGGAGAAAAGGAACATGCATTTTGTGCGCATTATCTCATGAACTCCGAAGACAAATACGATCTGTACCTTAGGGGATTTTCGAGGGAAGGTTCATTGCTTGTCGCGAAGGTTAACAACAATTCCCTCACCAGAGAGCAGGTTGAATCCTGTGATCCCGTTTTTGTGGTTACAAAAAGTCCGGAGGGCTACAAAATTACTTTTGCGCTTTTGGAATACGAGTATGTATATGCAGACGGTGCAGAGCATAAATATAACGAGGTATTGTCTATCAGTGAGTATCTCATAGGGTTTCAACACGATACTTTTAATGCGACGCATGTGAGGAATAACAGATTGCCTTATGAGGGCAATGCAATATACACTCCACTGAGTATAACGCGGATGTCTAGTGGAGATATAGTCGTTCTCGGTAGGTCGGTAGGGGACTCCAGGGTACCTTCTACAAACCAGGGGTATTTTGCGTGGATGTTCTCTGCAGAAACCCTCGAGCTACTTAAGGTGCGTGGCGATCACACGAACAGCTACTTTTTCAGCAGAGTTGGTGGTAGTTCTGCAGAATTTCCTGAGCGCCTCTTGATCTGGGATGATGTTAGAGACCACATATCGCTGACATATATCAGTACATATCTGGCTTCTGAAGGGGCCAGGTTTTTTAGCAAGTATAAAGCGCATAGTGCGGATTTTCCAGCATATAGCAGAAGTGCAGTGGATTCTTTAATGCGCTCACCTGATCGGTGTTTTATTGAGACTCCGCGATGTAATATTGAAGCTATAGGTATTTCGCTATCTGAAGAGCATATTGAGTATATTCAGGGGATCTCAGTGAACGGAGCGCGATATATAGTCTATATTGTGCGTCCATGGGATAATAAGCGCATGGGTAAACTGTGTGTTGCATCTTTTAGTAGGGGTATGTATGAGGTTTTACAGAACATAGTTCCTATAAAGTTTCTGGTCTCTTCTCTGAACGTAAAGGCAGAAGACGACCATCTCGGAGTAATGATTGTGGAAAAAGACGCTGGTCTGTTGCACATGTACGACTTAAGGCCTAGCCAACTACACGCTGCGGGAAAATGCGATATCAACACTGTTACGAAGGACATTGCCAACTTGAGTGCTGAAGATTTTATAAATATTGCAGACAAGGGCACGAAGATTATTTCTCAAAGTATGCGTAAAGTAAGTAGCGCCCGCAGCATTGTGTCTGTGACACGTGGTCAAATGGCTGGCATTCCTGTCTCTCGAAAGAGCAAGTTTGTACTAAGGGTGGTGGAATATGCTGCTGTAAAGGAGATTTCTACCACAGCGTCAACTCAGCATAGTGTGGAAAGGGCTTCGTCAGGGCTGCGCAAGAGGGGAGATGTTGTCATCGCCGCGTTGCCAGTGGCTTCTGTTACCCAGCCTATGACTGCCGAATATAATAGTCGTGGCAACGTAGTGGCCACACGCGGTGCAGCTAATGTGACGATAGTATCTACGAGAGCCATGAATGATAAAGCCAGTGGGGATGCGACAACATATGCTTCGGTGCCAATTTCAGGTATTGGACAAGAACGCAAAGTATGTAGCACCCCTGGGGGTTTAGGCTGCATAGGTAACGCAAGTGACGAAGGCGAAAGAGCAGTTATAGAAGCGCCGCAAGAGCAAGTTTTTACAGAGCCCGGGATTTCTACGACTACTGTGAAAATTCGCGGGGACGTAGAAGACACTACAGTGGTAACTATGGTAAAACATAACTCTACAATGGAATCTGGTGGCAATGAGACGACTACGGTGCCGGGGCTATCCACTGTGACACAACAGAGCGTAGCCACCGTGGATGATATTATCTCAGATTCATCGGGTGATAAGTTCCGCAGGGATATCCACTCAAATATGTCAGTCACAACTTCCAGGCCCTGCAATGGTTCGTGTAGCACAGCGTCACAAACGCCGTTGCCGATGGACAATAAAACTATAGCTCCTACAGAGGCGATATATAAAACGGATATGGTATCTTCTGCTATGGCAGCAAGTAGCATTGCTATTTTGCTACTAGCTGTGATACTTGTTGTTGCATGCTTGCTGTATGTGAGATGGAGAACAGGAAGCTTTGTGCAGACGCGGGGTATGTATAGGCATATATACGAGGAGGGGAACGCTAGGCGTACCCGAAGGGGAGGCGGGGGCCTTAATACGGATGTGGGCATGCATAATATCCACCCAGACACCACTTTCGCTAGGGTAGACGGGGCAACTTCAGGATTTGAGTGTGTGACTACACAAGAGCTTTAGCCTACCTTAATTTTTTTTACATACACTACAGCCACGAGGTCATGCACTATCTTATTGGCGACTGTTGTAGTGAGTGTAAGATGGGTTTTCTGGGCTTGTGCCAGGGCAGTGCTATTATGGTTCTCATTGGCGATAATGGTGCCGTCATAGCTAATATTGTCAATGGAGTGGTCCGCAACAAGTACTTCGTAAGTAGCCCTAATGACCGGGAGTGGGACAGAGTAAAGGAGTGCATACAAAGCAACAGAAAAGCCAGTGTTTATGCGGTTCTGGATCACTCTGGGCAGGTATATAACAGGTGCCAGGTACCTTCTGTAGGAAAACTTGCCGCGGGGTTTGTTGTTAAAGATAGGCGTATGGGCATTGTCGACGCAACGGGCTTCAGTACACTATATGTCGTTTCGAGTGCTGTAGATAACGGGATTAAGAAGCTACAGTACATGGCTGTTGAGTGCAGTATTCAGGATGTACTTTTCAAGAATTTTCTAGATCTGATGGGAGGATTCTCGCAGTGCAACTTCAAGGGAGTACTTTTGTTTTCTGTTGAGCTGGCGATTATTGCGCATGAAGTTTCTTGCAGAGAAAACAAGACTAGGCGGTGGGTTGTGTTCATCGTGTATACCAAGGTTGGAGATTATAGACAAATAATACTCCATGAAGGGAAGCTGTTTTCCTCCACTTCAGTAAAGATTTTGGAGTCGGAGGAAAAACTTCCGTACGCAATAGCAGCTAAGGTGTACCAAGAAATGCAAGATGCGGTATGTAATATTGCCAAGAACAATGGGCCGATTTCAGATTCAGACGTAGGGCTCTACATGGTTGTTCCAGGAAATGTGAAGTCTTGCATGCTCTCATTTGATCTAAAGAAGGGTGAGATAAGTGTTTTAACGCCGTATGAACTGGGGAAGGTCCTGAGTGTACGAGACTGCGTGAGCGTCGGAAGTTGGTACTGCGATATAGTTATTTTAAGCGTTATGACGCGGGTGCCCGTGTTCCAGCATGTTATGCACACTGATGCATCGCTTGCGATCAGGCGAACTATTTATGTGAAACGGTATGCAATACTACCCACGTTCTGTGCAATAGTGATGGTTGGGACTCTGTACATATTAAATTCAGTAGGAATTTCGCGAAGCAAGAGCAGCATATCGCGCCTTAGTGAGGAATCTGCTCAACTGACTCAGGAACTACAAGCCATTCGCAATGATAGAGAGTTTACTAGAATCAACGAGATGTATGATGTATTGGATCTTTACAGGGCGTTGTCCAGCGTGAGTTCAGATCCCATAGAAGTCATGTCTATGTTGGGCACTTTGCAGAAAGATGGTTTCGAGTTTACCAGTCTATCTTGGGGTGTATCGGAAGATTTTGGGGTAAGCCTGGCCCTAGGTGTGGTGGTGTCTCCAGGTGGGTATGAAGCGCTAATAAAGAAGCTGCATGAGGTGTTACGGGGTTACAGGGTTGTTCGGGTTGAAGCGGTCGTAGAAAAAGAAAAGTCCCAAGAGTTTATTGTACACCTTGAGCGCCCAAGGGCGGGGGAGTGAGGCCATGCTCAAGTATTGTGTGGTACAACTGGCGGCGCTGCTATCAGCGCTCTCGTTAATAGGTGTGCAGCTTGTCAGTGCTCACATGCTTAAGACAAACTACCAGAGGCGCGAGGGTGCCCTTGTCAGGAGTGTTGCAAGGCTTAGGGATGACATACACTATGCGCATCACCAGGAGGTGAGGCTGAACAATAACTTTTCGATTTGGCAGGAGCTGTACAACAACCATGTGTATCATGGCAACGATCAAGCCGAACAAGTGAGTCTTGAGACTATGATAAAGCAGCTGTCTCTTGTACATAAAGTTCATGCAGAGGACATTACCACGTCCGATACTGTGGATGTTAGCGGCAGTTACAGGAAGAAATATATAAGGGTTGAAAACAGCCGAGTGAGCATAAAGTTTTCTGCGCTCACTGATAAACATGCAGTCTTATTTATGCAGGCAATCAGGTATGATGTGCCGGGGTTTGTATCGATTAGGCTTTTTGAAGTCACAAAAGAGAGAGAAATTACGGGAGACATTGTAAGGGCACATGAAGAGGGGAGAGTTCTACCTACCGTCAGTGGCACGATAGTATTTGAGCTGTACAGGATAACGGGTCGTCACACATGAGAACCGAGTTAGTAATCTGCGTAATGACTATTATATTCGGCATGTTTGCAGTACGCATTGCTGAGGCCAAGGGTTGTGTTGGTTTGGTATATGCGATCATGGATTGCTCCGCATACGATTGTGTTGCTAAATTATCTGGTAAACAGGTGAAGTACGAAGTCTTGGGTGCACATAATGGGGTCTGTAGATATTCTGAGAGTGATGAAACAGGGTTTACTTTGTGCAATGTATCCAAGGAAGACTTTGCAGCGGTGTCCAATTACCTGGTTCAGCTTTTTACAAAGAGTGGCAGTATCAGCTATTATGACACTGCGCGTCTCAGGGCCAAAACCTGCGATTTCTACAGAGTGCTCAGAAATAGTTTTATAAAAAGAGGTGCAGAGTTAGATGAGCAACGCGTAAGAGAAATTGAGCGCGCAATGGGAATGAGAATACGTCGTGAGGAAGTTGAAGGAGTGAAAAGCCTGTTTTTTGATGATGAGGCCATGAAAAAGCTAGAATGAGCACGATTTTATTGCTTGCAAACCATTTTTCAAAAGGTTAGTTAGCTGTCTAATGGGTCTAATGGGTCTAATGGGTCTAATGGGTCTAATGGGTCTAATGGG
>NZ_JAQLOH010000012.1 GCF_028204095.1 Candidatus Anaplasma sp. TIGMIC | reverse complement strand
CTCATATGTAGGTGCTACTGCTATGTTGAATCCGCTCCGTTGTTTGAGGATTGTGGGGCAAGCTGAGGCCACGCATAAGCCATCTTGCTGTGTAATTGTGTCAACAGGAATCAAATTTTCGATGTCATACTTTTTAGGCAGCTGAAACAGTATAGATTCCTTCTCATCGTATACGGAACGCGCCGCATATTGTGCTGCAAGATCAAGCTGTTCGTTGTACCTTTCAGTATCTTCCATCCACATGTTAACATGGCGTGCAAAGACATTGTCGTCTATAGGAAGTCGCGCACTTAAAACGTCGGCCAATTTACATGATATCTCATCTAAATCAAGGCCTATACTCTCCACGGTAGCGTATTTTTTTATTGCATATCTCTGAACGAAGTTTCTTTTGCACTTATATAGCGCCAAGAACCCTTCGTGATATGACATGCCTTTTTCTAGTTCTGGTTGGATGCAGAACATCCTGGCAATGAACGTTTCAAGTACGTGTGCAAGCTCCTCTACAAGTTCAGTATTGCCATAACCTGCCTCTCGTGCGCTGACAAGCATTGCAAGCAGCTCTGGGCTATGCTGTCTCACATTTTCAAGGAACAATGCATCTATTTTTTCCAGCCCACCTACGGAGTACAAGTCAGCTGGAGTTAAAGCTATCATAAATGCTCAGATTTAGATGGATGGAGACTTACTGCCAAGGGCAGACTGCCAGTCTGGATTATATTCTATGTATAAGGGAATCTGCAACAACATCTCCTAGACCACGTCTGCATGTGGCAGCAGAACCTATGGTGGCGCTGATATGTTCGTCTGCGTAAGTTTGGTTTTATAGTATAAATTGCGGTACCCCGCGTGAGGTTCGTCTGGTTGCAAAACATTCACGCGGGGGCGTAGGCCTACCTGACACCTAGGTCTTTACGAGCTACAGTCAAGACCTCGATGTAGAACGGCTGGAAGGTTCATTTACCATATCGACCATTGAACGAACATCATCTCGCGGTCTGGGGGACGAGGCTGAGTTCTCTTCAAATCGATTTGCTAATAAACTTACCTTCCCCTTTGTGCTGGATCCCGCTTTTTTGCTTTGGTTCAGCTTGTTTACAAAAGACTTCCGGTTAATCGTAGGATTACTACTTTCTTCTTTTGTAGTAGCTCTTGCCGAACCGGGTTGGGGTTCTTGACACAAAGGTGTTACGGTTTTTGTAGATTCAAACTGCGCACTTTTTGCACCAAATCTTCTGCCATAAGAATGGTGCACATGCGTGTCTTTCGAGCTTGAAGCTACCAGACCTGTTAGCCCAGATGCAACCTGAACAACAGGGATAGTTTTAGACTCTGCTACGAGCGCAGCTCCCAACAAACTATTAGAAGCTTGTCCGACACTGTTCCGTCTATGTGTTTCGATAGAATCCATTACGCTGTCGTGCAGTGCTTGACATGCGAAGGGGCTACGTCGCGTTAGTCTAGGTTGCATCAGTACCCCTTGTGATGCTGCATACTCGCCGCGTGTACTTGCTGGGCTTCTGGATTTACCAGGGCCATTACTGCTCTTCTTACGCATGTGTGGATCAACCGATTTTCTTGCAGGCAAGGGACTTTTCCTTTCTGACATGACATTATCAGACCACACACTTGCAGATGTTCCATGCGCAAAGCTTGTAAGACGTTCACTGTCAGGAGTCATGGACGGTGCCTTTGTGAACTTCTGAGGCTTAGATTTCGATACTCCCTGAAGTTCAAGTAGCACATCACTCATCACCGATGAGGTTTTTTCGCTAGCAGTCGAATTGAGAGATGTACTTGAGGTACTAGCTGATGACCCTCCATGAGTTTTGTCTTGATGTGGCTGCTTGAAAGAGCTCATATAATTTTGTTCCCCATGATGTGCGTCTCCCACTGCATTGGCTCTGGTACTTGGTGAAACTACTGCTGAGGGTATTGCATAGCCAGAATCAACACTAGAAGTTCCGAAGTATTTACGATGGAGCTCATCATGCTCTTTAAGTATTGCGCCAAGAAGAGAGCTTCGAGACGAATTTATACCTGTTGCATCGCTAGGGTTTAGTGGCCTAAAAGCGGAATATTTGCCAATGATAGTTGGCCTTGTCTGGTTTTTTGCGGCGCTTTTTGTGACCCTTTTTGTTCCACTCAATACCTTTGGCAGCACTTCTGACATTGCCTGCAGATCATCCTCTGTAATCCCTAAATTTTTAAAGAACGTCGATTGTCTACCAAGACGCCGTGGAGAGTCGTACACTATCTTCTCAGTTGTCGAAGATGTAGATTGACGAACATAAGGTGTTATATCCTGCATCTTGTTAGGTGAAGACGACGAAAACGTGCTGCCAGAGACCATAGCTCCACGTTCAGGCTTTTTAGCTTCTGATGATGGCGCTGTACTCTTAGAGTGGCCTTTCGCGGAAGGGGAAAGAGAAGACTTGCGCACAGGAGGCTCTGGAGCGTGCTTCTTTTTCGGAGACGGTGACGGTGTTGCGCTTCCAGTAGAGGCTGGAGCTCTGCGCTTGAGTTTGTCGTTTTGTGCTGCATCTAATTGTGCCGCATTCCTAGAATTACTTTCCACAGAAGGAGACAGAGAAGACCCACGAACAGGAGGTACCGGTGCGGGCTTCTTTTTCATAGATGATGTCGTGCTACTGGTAGAAGCCATAGATCCACGTTTTGGTGTATTGTTTGCAGCGTTAGCCAAAGGCGCTCCACCCTGAGAAATACTATCCACAGAACGAGGCAGAGAGGACTTACGAACAGGAGGTTCTGGAGCGTGCCTCTTTTTCGGAGATGGTGACGATGTCGCGCTTCCAGTAGAGGCTGGAGCTCTGCGCTTTAGTTTGTCGTTTTGTACTGCATCTGATTGCGCTACACTTCCAGGATTACTCTCCGTAGAGGGGTAAAGCCAAGACCCACCAACGGGAGGTACCGGTGTACTCCTCTTTTTTGCCTTAGGCGCAGTGCGAGTTGTAGTCATAGTACCTGAAGTCGAAGCCTGTGATGTTCCACTAAGCTGTCTGGCCATATTGGCAGCTTCATATTCCGTCAACGTCGCGGAAGTAGAAGGTTGCGGATGTGTTATATACGTCTCTGTGGCAGATTTTATAGGCGAATCAGTTACTGAAACAGGTGGTACTTGCTGTGCATTGTTTGGTGCTTTTTTCTCTGATTTGCGGCCAAACAAATTGATCTTGAACGCATTTTTAAAGTCTCCTACTGTCGAGCGTAACATAAAGTTCACTCTAGGAACAATGCCATCTAACTGAGATGATCTTGGCGCAGCAATTCCTTCTGACGTTGCTCTTATAGTTTTTTTCGTCGACAGCGCTGTAGATTCATGTGGCTGTTTGTATTGATTAACTGTGCCTGTCGCAGTTATATAGTTTATTGAAGTGTCTATGCGTGCCTGAGAGCCTTGATGCGCAACCGGCGCAGCATCGTGTGCACTGTCTACGGTATCTGTGGTAGGTTCGTCTTCTCTAAAAATCCCATCTAAGAAATCTTCGCCCACGCGGCGCTGCAATGAGCTCATTGTAGGGAGAATCCAGCGTTTACGCGTTTGTGTGTTTTGAAAGTGACTAGTAGATTTACGATTTTCTTGTGCAGTGGATGTAGACGGCTGAACAGATGTCTTCGCAGGCGTCTCAACATGAACAGAGTCGTATGTCTTGACAGTAGATGTGGGTGATACTAGCACATTGGCGTGTATGGTAGAATCTCTTGTGCCGGATGTTAAACTGTCTACCGAGGCATATCCTGAACTCAGTGCCGTGCCAGGCATAGAAGTGTTATCAGGTTTTGTAGCCACGTCATCATTATCTTGAGTTCGTAATTTCGGTACCTGAACATGTTTCTGTTCTTTAGGATGACTCTCGTATTCGACAGAAATTGGTGTTAGTTTTAACGACTCTGTGTTACCATTCTCGCCTGTCGGAGTAGAAGATATGTCAACGCTAGTGCTAGCCTGCGCAAGTGAGATACTTCCCGATTTGTTATCGTCAAACTGGTCAAGCAGGGACGATAAACTCATGCTAGATGCGGAGATTGAGTTATATGGAGACTGATCAGGCGTACTGGTTGTCCCCGTATTGCCCGTGTTCATACCTGAACCACTGGGCATTGAGAATTTTGAATAATGTATGCCTGTATTGGACCTTGCAGGAGTAAAGAGGCCATCATACGCCAATCCCGTACTTCCTTCGGCGAAATAGGAATCTGTATTCCGGTCGAAAAACTCTGTTAGGTTATAAGGTTCTGAGATATACCACGTAGTATTTGGTTTTTCAGATTTCTTATTTTTCTTAAATATTTCTAAAAGTTTTTTCATAAATGCTAATCTTCCAGTGGAGAACCAGGGATTTTATGAAAAAATTAATAAAAATCCTAATTTTATTGGAAAATTCTTAATATTTTTGAGGAAAAAGAAAATCCATTTCCCGTATGGAAGGGGTAGAAAAAAAATTAAAAAAATGTTGAATTCTTAAACATTTTTCTTTAGGCATATGCACCCGTTAAGGCTAAAATGCGAGTGTAACTTGTTTTGGGTTTGAGCCTTTGCTCGATACAGTATATACAAAGACCAAATTTGGCATTGTATAGCGTCAAGGAATGTGAATTGCGGGTAGTAAAGGATGGTATGCTATCACGCATAATTGAGAAAGTAAGCTTGCGTACTCATGGCTATCGGCGGTGTATCATATTGTGTGTTGGTGTTTTCAACCTGCGCATCTCAGACGGAAATTTCCTATAACTTATACTGGTTGAATATACCGTTAGGGTTAATATCATACCCTGGGTTGCAAATATTGCGTAATAATAGCGATTATGTGTTAAATACGCGGTTGGTTCCTAACTTTTTCTTGAGTTATAGTGTGCTTGTGTCTAAAATTTGCCTTGGTTCTGTGAGTTGTTGCTATGGCTGAAAGGGGGAATGACATACGACCTGGTCAGGTTCTTGACCACAATGGTGCCCTGTATCTGGTGGTTAAGACTATGCACACTCAACCTGGAAAGGGCGGTGCGTATATACAGGCGGAGCTAAAAAATCTTAAAACTGGCGCCAAGTACCAGGAGCGTTTTCGTGCTGATGGGTATGTAAAGCGCGCTATAATGGAGGAAGTTAATTACCAGTATATTTTTGGTGATTCATCATCACTGGTTTTGATGAATACAGAAAACTACGAGCAGATTACTATTCCCATGGATCTGCTGGGAGATAAGGGGGTTTACTTGCGTGAGAACATGATTCTTACGCTGTTGTTCCACCAAGGGCAAGTCATATCAGCCAAGGTTCCTGATTATGTGGTGCTAGAGGTTGTTGAGGCTGAGTCTGTCATAAAAGGCCAAACAGCGTCTTCATCTTATAAATCAGCGGTTCTGGAAAATGGCCGTAGGGTCAGCGTACCTCCCTTTATAAAAGTTGGTGAGAAAGTCGTCATATATACGCCGGATGATACATATTACGAGAGGGCGAAAGACTGAAAATGGCTACGCTGTTCTCGCCGGTTATTGGTGTCATGCTCAAGGCCGTTCGTAAATCTTCCCGGGGTCTAGTTCGAGATTTCAACGAGATAAAGTACGTGAAGTCTTCGTACACAGCTGCGAGCGAGTTTACTCGTGCAGCATATTCCAGATCCAGTAGGATAATAGCTGAGGAGCTCAGTGAATATAAACAAGGTCTTGAGATCCTTTTTGAAGGAATGCGCGAGACCAAAGATCTTGGGGATATGTTCTGGTTTGTAAGCACTATAGATAGTAGAACTAATTTTATGAGTGGTCTGCCATATTTTGCGACAGCTATTGCGCTGGTGAAGGGTGGTGAGGTTGTGGCAGCAATCGTTGATTCTCCCATATTGCGTGAAACATACTACGCCGAGAAAGGGTACGGCTCTTTTGTAGAGTGTGGGCAAAGTAGATACTCTAAAATGTACGTCACAAGGAAGGAGAGCATTAACGCGGCTGTGTTTGATTATACTGCAGGTTGCGCGAATGTTAGGGGTATAATAGAGGTTCTTGCTTCCAATCACATAGTGTTGAGGTCTATGGGTTCTGTGGTGCTTGGGTTTTCGTACTTGTGTGCCGGGGGCTGTGACGTGCTAATATATTCAGGGGTGCAGGAACACAAGGCTGGGATGGGTAAGCTGTTTGTGGAAGAAAGCAAGGGAAGCATTACGGTGCAGGATGGCATACTTATAGCTAGCAACTTCTTCCTGCGGGACTATGTTGAAAAGCAAATTGCTGCAGCGCAAAAGTGAGTATTAACGGGGAGTATTCTGTTGATGCTGAGCATGATGGCTCGCGCCTTGACAGGTATATACGCAGCGTTCTTCCTGGGTTGACGCAGTCTTTCATAGAGAGGCTTCTGCGCAGGGGAGAAATCCGACTGAATAATAAAAAAGTTGCTTCGTCTACAAGGGTTAAGCTCGGAGATGTAGTAATCGTATCAAATGTAGCTGGTATTGCCACAAGGGCCCATGAAGTACAGGAAGTACGCTGTGATACGCTGCTTAGGCTCATTATCGATAATGTCATATATAAGGACGATAACATCGTCGCGATAAATAAGCCCGTTGGGGTTAGCGTGCAAGGTGGGTCTAAGGTAAGGGTGAGCCTGTGTGATTTGCTCGAAAAAATAATCCCCGGTGAGACCCTGCATATTGTTCACAGACTTGATAAAGACACAAGTGGGGTACTGATTCTTGCGAGGAGGAAGTCCGTTGCAAGGGTAATTTCTGAGCAACTACGTTGTAGGAAAATATATAAAGATTACCTGGCAGTCACAAGGGGAGTGCCAGGTGCAGACAGTGGCGAGATCACTATTCCGGTATTTTATAAACGGAAACAAGGTTGTGTGGAAGGAATTACTGAGAAAGATGCGAGGACTGTTTTCTCAGTAGTTAAGGCGAATGAGATCGGTGCTGTTGTGCTGCTGAAGCCAGTAACCGGTAGGAAACACCAACTCCGGATTCATATGGCTCAATCCGGCTGCCCGATAGTTGGTGATGAGAAATACTGTGGCACTGAAGCCAAGGGAGAGCTACACCTTCATGCATTAAAGATCACTCTTGAGCTTTTTGGGTGCAAGATCGCTATAGTGGCTCCTATACCAGGGCATATGGTCCAAACTATTAATACGCTGTTTGGTGAGTTACCTAGAGAAGTAGAAGCGCTATTATAGCCATTATATAGTAAGGTTCTTGCACCTCACTATGCTGTCTCCATCAGGAGAGTATTTTTGTTTTAGTCATCATACATATTAAGGATAAGATATTCATCTCCTTGTGGAGATATGTATTGTCAGCGACGCAAAATAGGCAATATTTGTGCGGAAACTATTGGATGTGGCAGTCGTAATTTTGCCTGTTCTTGGTGGTAGTAAAGTGCTAGTTCTGACGTTGTACTGTGCTAATGGCAAAATTTGGTAACTGATTCTCCACGCGGATTAAAAAAATAAGGTCGGTCGTGGTGCACGTATTGTTTGCATGAGTGGAGCACTGGTTTGACCTTGTGTGCATGACCAAGTCTGTATTTTGTAAGTTCAAATGTAAGTTACGATGTACTGACCTGCAGATATCTAGATCAGATTTATGTTGAAAGCGCTAGGGGTGCCTGTCTGTTGTTGGAGGCCTATTGCAGCGGCTGCAGCACATAATTATAGCTGACATGGAACTCAGTCTACGAGTCTCGATCAGACACTACTCTATTTCTGTCTTTTTTTGCAACATACAGAAGTTCGTCAGCCCTGGTTAGAAGCTGTTTTGGATCTTCTGAACTGCGTAATTTAGCTACTCCAATACTAAGAGTTTTATTTATTTTCCCTGCGCTTGTAGCGAATATGTTCATTTCAACGCATTGTCGCAGTCTCTCTGCCACTTGTGTAGCCTTATGGATATTTGTTTCTGGCAGTATAACAACAAATTCCTCACCGCCAAATCTAGCTAGTAAGTCAGAGACCCTGATATTATCGAAAATTGTGTCGCACATTTGTTTCAGGATTTCATCCCCGACTGTATGCCCCAGCGTGTCGTTTACCTGTTTGAAGTGGTCGATATCCAGTATTATGATCGATAGGTCCTTGTTTTTTTCTCTCGACTCCTTGACGATGTTTTGGAAATACATATCAAAATAACGCCTGTTATAACAGCCGGTCAAAGGGTCCTTGATAGACATCTCAGCGTTGCTTTTCAGTAGCATCCTCAAAGCATCTTGGTATCTCTTTCTTTTTATCTGCAGGCTGACCCTGGCAATTAGTTCATTATTGCATATAGGGACCGTTATGTAGTCTATAACTCCCATATCAAACGCCTTTTGCAGTATTGCTGTATTTTCGCTTTCGTCGAGCAGGAGCAGCACCGGGGTGAAGCGCGTTTCACTTATGTAATTGCGAAAATCTGAGTACAGCCTGAGACCGTCTCCACCGAAGCGCATATCTATTATGAGCAAGTCGTAATTTGCCGCGTTAGTCAGGTTAAAGGTCTGTGTTGGGTCGCTGAAAATTGCGGTCTCTTGGAAGTTTTTCTGTAGTACACTGTTTATGCTCTCTGCTCTGATCCTATCCTCATCTATTACGAGGATTTTGCCATCAGAAATCTGATTGGCATATTGCATGATGCGATCATCTACGGCACGCATATCCTCCATAGTTTTTCCCCTTATCCGCAGCTCGCCCACTAGTATTTTGAACCTGGTGAGTGATTTTATTCTGGCAAACAGCGCAACATCGTCTATAGGCTTTGTAAGAAAGTCATCTGCACCCGCATTCAGACCATTTACTCTGTTTTCAGTAGTGTTGTCCAGAGCCGTTACCATAACGATGGGAATATATGTAGTTGAGGGGTTAGCTCGCAGCCTTCTGCAAGTCTCATGCCCGTCCATGCCAGGCATCATCACATCAAGAAGTACTAGGTCTGGTTGCTGCTCCTGTGCGATACTGATTGCATCAGGGCCATTCGTTGCTGTGAGTACACTATAATATTCTCTGGTGAGTTTTGCTTGTAATAGCTTTATGTTCGAGAGTAAATCATCCACCACGAGTATTCTTGCCGTCATACTTTACATGCTCCTACAATCATTTAAGTACTACTGCGCTGCAGTATCCCATGTAGGTGATATAATACAACGACTCAGTTTACAGATTAAGAAGCTACGTGATCACTGCGTCTGGTGGGACGTAGGTTGTTTACGTACTAAAAAGCAGCAAATACAAAAAGCGGCCCGGCTGCACCCACGTACCAAAACTGATTGCTTCATGTTTCAATAGAAGCGGAAAAAGACGCTATTCTTTCTCCTTACTGTTGCTGATGCGAGAGTTTTTCGCACTTTTCTCAGGAGTTGAAAGTGTTTTCCTTCCCTTATGACTTCTGGTTTCCACAATCTCACTCACCTCGTAAGCCTCGTAAACCACGCCATCGTCCCCTACAATCTGCTTCGTGCTAACCTCAGTGCTCTCGTTTTCCGACTTTACTACACTGCCTTTCCATATTTCCCGGAACGAATCCAAGACCTCCGTACGCATTTCGTCAAATTTCCTGTAGTACCCTATGGCATTCTTCAAGATTCCAGGAAGCTTCTTTGGGTCAGTAACTAGACAACCAACTACCACTACCAGAAGTACCTCAGATATGCCAATGCTAAACATTACAGTCCTTTTCCACCGTAAACACACTAAGGGATCTTATTATGAGCACAAGCTTACTCAGATCAAGCTGAGCAGAGTTTATGTCTTCTAGGAACCTATAATAGCCATTCAGCTGATTTTGGTGTTGATCGCACCATGATGCTACAGCGGCCTTTGCGATCTCGTCCAAAGATCTCTGATCATCGGGTCGACGAGGGGCCATATTCTTCAAGATATTTCCCGCAATTATTGACTGGTAATCGCTTAAATCATCCAAGAGATTCCGTATAGCTATTCGTTGCCAGTAAGCGGAAGCAGCGTCCATTTGTGTTGCAAGGTCACGAATTCTACTAAAGCTCAAGACAGACCTAAGTCTAAAGTAAATTCGTCCTACAGTGAGAACATCAACCCCGGTACTTCCCGCAAGGTATATGATATCCATACCATAGATAGAGAACTCAAGCCCACCAAGCCTCTTTGCTATTTCGGGATTAAGCACAGTCTTAGGCAGGTCATCGCACGCGTCATTGTATGACTCCAAAAACTCATCACACAATAGGGAGCCTAAGTCGCTCTCAAACAGTGAAGTTTGCTCCGACAAGGTATCAAGATTCTTTTCTATGTCAGAAAACTTGTGCATGTGCCTGAATAGCCAAAACGTTGCCTGACCGACAAACTTTTGCACTTTCCTCACAACCTTGACATAGTCATCTATGCTGACTTTTCCATCTATTCTATCTAGCTCGTTCCATATGTTTTGCAGATTGTATACACGGGTGATTATGACATATACCCTTGCTATCATGTCTATTGAAATACCCATGCTTTCAATATGGCTGGCAAAAACACAGCCCATTCGGTTTACTATGTCGTTTGAGATACACGTAGCTAGAATCTCATGTTTTAACTTATGCTTACGTATGTACTTTTTAAATCTGTCCCTTATGACTTCCGGAAAATAGGAGAACAAATACTGGGACTCATATACATGATCCAGGTCTTGACGAGCAAGAAGGTTGGACTTCACTATCTCATTCTTTATGAACATTCTGGTATAAGCCATGAGAACGGCGATCTGTGGCGCACAAAAACCACGTGACTCACCGATCATCTTCTGCACATCATCATCACTTGGCAGAAATTCTATTGACCGATTCAGCATCCCTATCTTTTCAAGGTACTGCACTATCCTGTGATGCTGCTCTACCCGCTTAGGAGACCTAGCGCACTCCAGCATCAATGCTCTTGTTTCAAGCTTATTGTGACGTTCCAGTATAATGCTGGAAATGTCGTGCAGCATGTTGTCCAGTATACTATTTCTTTCTTCTAGAGAGATGAAATTATCTCTCACCGCCATTTCTAAGCATATCTTAAGATTGACCTCGAAATCCGAACATATAACGCCGCCAGAGTTGTCTGTGAAGTCTGTGTTTATTTTACCGCCGGTGGAAGCATACTCCACCCGTCCAAGTTGCGTACAGCCTAGGTTGCCGCCTTCCACGACCATGGAAGCCCTAATGTCTGCGCCATTAACCCTTAGACCACTATTTGCCTTATCTCCTACGGCGGCATTAGATTCCTCAGAAGACTTGACGTAAGTACCGATTCCTCCGTTCCATATCATATCTACCGGAGCCATGAGCATCATCCTGATTAACTTGCTCGGTGATACGCTTTCTTCCTTTATATCAACACCCAAACATTGCTTCATCTCTGGGGTCAACGTTACAAGTTTTGAATTCCTTGAGAAGACACCACCGCCTTTCGATATTAATTTTGCATCATAGTCACCCCATGTTGACCCAGGTGTACTAAACAGTCTTTTCCTCTCCGCAAAACTGACCTCAGGATCCGGAGTAGGGTCTATAAATATGTGCAAGTGGTTAAAAGCACCTAGTAGGCAGATCCTATCTGACAACAACATTCCATTTCCGAAGACATCACCAGACATGTCGCCGATTCCTATAGCGGTAAAAGTGCTATTTTCTATGTCCTTGCCCATCACCCAGAAGTGTCGCTTTGCTGCCACCCATGCACCACGAGCAGTGATGCCAATTTTCTTATGATCGAATCCTACGGATCCGCCAGAAGCAAACGCATCTCCAAGCCAAAAATTGTACTCAGCGGAAACTTGATTCGCATGGTCTGAGAAAGATGCCGTGCCTTTATCCGCGGCTACCACCAAATATGGGTCATCGTCATCGTGTCTTACAACGCCTTCAGGGATAACGCACTTCCCGTCAACAATGTTGTCAGTTATGTCCAAGATGCCTCTAAGGAAATTTTTATAACATTCCACCGCGTATTCTATGGAGCCAACTTTCTTGTTCTCCCCCTTAAGGATAAACCCTCCCTTCGAGCCAACAGGCACTATAACGGAATTCTTTGTCATCTGAGCCTTCATGAGGCCTAACACCTCAGTACGGTAGTCTTCCGATCTGTCTGACCACCTTATCCCACCCCGGGCTACCTTCCCACCTCTAAGATGTATCCCCTCAAACATGCTGGAATAAACATAGATCTCCCGAAACGGTCTGGGTAGCGGCATGTCTGGTACAGCGCCACAGTCCAACTTTATGGATAAATAGGGCTTATCTCCCTGATAGTAGTTAGTTCGCAGTATAGCCGAAATCAGATTGTAGATGCTTTTGAGAACGTAATCGTGAACGATATCGGAAACTCGTGCAAACAACTCCTCAATAGATTTGCGAATGGAAGCTATTTTTACTGATCTATCGCCCGTTAGTGCCGGATCAAACCGTGCCTCAAATAGTCTCACAAACAAATTGACCATCTCGGGATATGTTCTAACCACCTTTTGTATGTAGGACTGGCTATAGTTGAACGAGATCTGCTTCAAATATCGGCTAAGGGTACGTACGAGCAATACTTCCTTCCAATGAAGATTTGCTGCTATTACCAGGCTATTAAAGTAATCATTTTCAGTCTCCTTACAGAAGACCTTTTTCAGTACTATTTCAAACTGACTCTTCACCGTGTGGTGATCCAGCGATCTGTGTGTATTAGAAAGTACAAAGTGGTGAATACGAACGCACGTATCATGCACACATATATCGTAACTATAGTGAAGAGACATCTTTGCACCCATCTTCTTCACTATGTTCAAAACTCTAGACAGGTGGAGGTCTCCCTCCAACGGAACGTAGATCTTCAGCTGATAACGGCTAGTATCGTCTGATAGATACAAATCTACATTTCCGATCCCTGTCTCCAGGACTTTCTGTATCTTCAAAATATCATGACACGCGCCATTAGGGGCGAAATACTCCTGATAGCTTTTCGGAAATGCTCCCACATATGCCAGGAACCTGCTATCCATTTTGTCTAGGATTACTTGGCGCAGTCGATCCTCCCAGCGTTTTGTTGTTTCAATTACCAGGCTTTCTATTTCCTTTTCTGAAATCTTAGATACCGTATCCGAAGATAACTTTACGGTAAGCTGTGAACGCACCAAATCCGACTCACTGTACATATTGTAGTGTTTTCCAACTACCTCTCCCGACAGCGCTCCCTCAAGCGTGCAAGCTATTCTATCGGAGAGCTCAGTACTAGCGATGCTTTTTGGTAGAAAAATTATGAAAACAACAAAGCCATTTGCAACATCTTTGAGAGTAAATAACTTCACTTTCGGGTTACTTGAGAGAAACAGCACACCCATGGAGATCTGAAACAGCTCTTCCTCGGAAAATCTCAATAACTCTTCCCTGGAAAACTTCTGTATTATAGCAAAAAGGGCCTTACCATTGTGACCACATCTAATAAACCCAGACCTTTCCTCTATAGTTTCGACCTTCCTTCTTATCACGGGTATATCGTGTACGCTCTGAAAGGCAACAGAAGATGTTAAAAATCCGTAAAAGCAATGCTCCTGTTTTGTTATGCCTTTTTCATCAAACGTTCTCAATACCACACATATCATGTACTCATGCCTGTGTACGTGTGACACTAGGTTTGACTGTACGACACAGAGTTGCTCGTAATGGCATGGTGCCCCTCTGGAGGGAGAGCCGCTGGTTATTTTTGTGAGCCCTAGGCTGCTCTCTGTAGAGAGGATTAGCTCCTTGCCTTTGGGCTTTCTTACGTACTCCTCGTATCCTAGGAATACAAAATTGTCCTCGGTCATCCACTTGAGGAATTCGCAAATTTCCCTGCTGTTATCGCTTCCCTCAAGCTCTGTCAATAATTCCCCAACGCGGTCAACCATTGGCTGCCAGTCGTGTACGCAGCAGGCCACTGCGGATAGGGTTTCATGAATTTCCGAGCGAAGCTTTTCCTGCAACTCGGGACTAGTTTGCCCTACAACGAAATAGGCAATGGATTCACATGCACGATCCTCTGAAGAGGAATGAGGCGGTATTGCATCAACCCTTACTATGCCTTCGCTATTTCTTTCTATACACAGCACAGAATTTGTGTAGTGATACACCGACAGGTGATTTCTTTTTATCGCGATCATGATAGAGTCTATTATGAACGGCAGGTTGTCGTTCGCAGTTTCAATCACAGTTAGCGACTCCCCGGGGGCATTAGGTCTATCAACGGAGAACACCCGGACCAGACTCTCACCAGGTTTCCTCTTACCGATATAGCGGAACAGGTCTTGCGCTATATGTAGCAAAAATTTGCTACTAAGCTTCATATCCGTACTGTACGAGAAGTTATAGAATTTCTCTATAAAGCTTTTTAGCAGCGGATAATTCGGATGTTTGGGCAGCTCATGAGCCAATGCTTCGAGCACAGGAGGAACTATGTGCCCTGCGAAGCTACAAGCACCATTTAAGGAAGTGTGCATGTTAAACGTACAATAAATAAACCAAGGGCCTGCAGAAAAAGCAAATGCCAAGATAACATATCTTATGTCGGTTAAAACACAATTAATTTGACAAAATGAATAAGCGCGCACTTTAGCTTGGAAATTTTGTAGGAAAATTTCACGGCATAAAAACTAGTGACTGTGACGGTTTTGCGTAACAAGGATACGAATATAATTATCTCGCAGAAGAAGCGTGATGCGATACCGAGAAAAGCGTGCGCTCTATCTCTCTCTATCAATAAGTTTAAGCGTTTTGTTTTTACATATAATAAGGGGTTATGGAAATTATAACATAGGACCTATCATTAGCAGGGATCACCTATGGGTGAAGACAGCACGGTATGTAGAGTTTCTAACTACTTTGAGTAACGGCGATATCGGTTTTTGGTATTACCGTGGCGATCACGATCGCATAGTGCAGTAAACGCAGCATTGGTGATGTGTAGTACCGGGCAACGTATAGAGTGAGCTCCGACCACGGTGGCGTTGTTATGCATTTTTCATGCCTCAGGGGTCTCCTACCTTATTATGCATGTTTACGCATAAAAATGCTTGTACGAGTACGGTACTCACTATTCGATCTACCTTTAAATCTATGTCTCCGCTTGGCATATTTGTGAGTAGTCGGAGTGCGACAGTGTGGGAGAATATCCGCACATTCAGGAATTGCTGTGTATCAATGGGAGTTTCTCCCGCTATGTTACGCGTAAGTTTCTGCACATGGTTCCCGATTGTTTTTGCATTGAGTCGTCAGGGTACTTTGTTACACATTTATTTCGGCTCAGTTGCAGCCAGTATTTGTTTTTGCGGAACAGTGGGATTGTTCCGCACGACCTTCTTCGTGCCATATGGGGTTTGTCTCCAACGATAACTACCTTTTTAGCCTTACTGTTATTAGTGGGATTTTATGTGGGCATTCTTTACATTTTGATATGTAGCTTCTTCGGGCTGTGAGTTTGGGCATATTGTGCGATCTGCATTTACGTATGTGTTTTGAATTACCTCGATGAACCGTCTTTTTCGTTGAGTTCACGGATATATTCGTTTCTAAGTTCTGTAATTTGTTGACGGTACGTATTCTTCATTTCGGAGTCGTAGAAAAACCATAGTTATGAAGTTGGTTGCTATTGACGCAGTGGTACGAGCATTTCTGATTTTGGGTAGAAGATTATGTGTAGATATGGTTTTGCTGGGTTTGAAGAACTCGGACGTAACTAGCGCACCTAGCTTTGAGGTGAAGTGAGCAGGACAGTGATATGAACTATCATAAAACAATGTGTACCATGTATGGAGATTGTACAGTAGCTATGTTTTACGTTTGAGTTGTGACGGAAGGAACTACAAAGGTATATATCACGAATTTATATGAGCCAATATGCACAACCACTGCGCGCAATATGTTCATGTTGTAAAATATCTAAAATGTTGAGTAATAGGGTTTTAATAGGCCAGTAATAGTGTAGATTATATAGCCTTAAGGTGGTTGCCCACGGAGTCGTGTAGGGTGTTCCACTGGACACATTTCACTATACATGGCTGCATGATTATGGTATTCCATCCCATGGCCTGTGTTCTCATGGATTTAATTTATGGATGACGATAGGGACAAGAAGGCAGTTTCCGATATACTGGAGGAAGTCAGTGTACAAGGGGGTGCAGACAAGGTAACGCTATTTGAGCTCAAGATGATTCTTCATGATAGAGGATTCGGAGTGCTCATGCTGTTGTTCTCATTACCGCTGTCTATTCCTCTTCCCGCCGTCCCAGGCTATACCACGATTTTAGCACTGCCACTGTTGCTGTTTTCTTTTCAGATGCTGTTGGGTATGTCATCGCCGTGGTTACCGGCATTCTTGGAACGGAAGTCCTTCAAACGCAGTTTTTTGGCTGCGGTTATTGAGAAGACATCGCCTATTCTGAGGCGGATGGAGCGTTGGACAAAACCAAGGGTTCTTTTCATCTTTAGTGATGTTGGGGAAAGGGTCATCGCCTTAATGTGTCTTCTGTGTGCAATATCAATAGCCATACCCTTACCATTGACAAACTTCATACCTGCTGGCGGCATATCGGCAATGGCACTTGGTTTGCTCAATCGCGATGGGGTTCTAGTTATCGTAGGTGTGCTTCTAGGAGTAGCTGGGCTTTTCATCACATCGGTAGTCCTCATTGCGGGGCCAAAACTTATAATGGGCATGTTCTCATTTGTGTCTAAGTTTTTTGTAAGATGAAGTTATACGACACTCTGAGTTCTACTAAGAAGCCATTCGTCCCCATCGATGAGGCATGCGTTAGGCTATATGCGTGCGGTCCTACTGTTTACGACTTAGCTCACATCGGCAACGCCAGATCTGCAGTCGTGTATGACATGCTTTTTAGGCTCCTAAAAGAGAAGTACAAGAATGTGGTATACGTCAGGAATATTACTGATGTTGACGACAAGATCATCGATGCTGCTGAAGCCGCGGGGCAGAACATACAGGATTTTGTGGGACAGTATGTGCGGTACTTTCATGAGGATATGAAAGAGCTAAACTGTCTTAGCCCCACTGTTGAGCCAAGAGCCACTGCAGAAATAGAAGTTATGGTGGCTATTATTGGCAGACTTATAGAGCGTGGGCATGCGTATGTAAAAAATGGGTCTGTATACTTCAATATTGCGTCTTATGAGCGATATGGCGAGCTTTCAGGACGTAAGATCGGAGAAATGATAGCTGGGAACCGGGTGGAGGTGGACGCCGACAAACTGCACCCAGGTGATTTTGTCTTATGGAAGCCTGCTACTGACAAGGATAGAAAGCTCAGTGCCTGTTGGAAAAGCCCCTGGGGTGAAGGTAGGCCGGGGTGGCACATAGAGTGCTCAGCTATGAGCTATCGTTATTTGGGCGAGAGTTTTGATATTCACGGTGGTGGGGCTGATCTAATGTTTCCTCATCATGAGAATGAGCTTGCACAAAACATGTGTGCCTTTTCGGAAGGGTCATATGCAAGGTACTGGGTGCATAATGGGTTTCTTACCGTAAATGGCGGCGAGAAGATGAGTAAATCCTTGGGTAATGTCATCACGGTTAGGGGGCTGAGGGAGTCTGGCATTAGCGGAGCCATTATACGATATGTGTTTTTGTGTACACATTACAGGAAGCCTCTAGATTGGAATAATAAAGCAGTTGCTGATGCTAAAGCAGCTTTGGATAAGATCTCCAGGGCGTGTGAGGACTTCACGTACGATCAGCTGAACAACGAAATTGATCGTGTAGATGTTGATAGTTCTGTAATATGCTCCTTGAGAGACGATATGAATACACCTGGAGCCATTTCAGCGTTACATGCGCTGGTTACCGATATAAACAAGGAAGACGATACAGAAGAAAAGTTGCGATTGGCACGAGTACTAAACAAAAGCGCTAAGCTTATGGGGATAACTAATGGCTTTGCAGGAAGAGATCTAGCTGAAGATGTGGATGCAGAGGAGATTGAGAGGCTAATAGATCGAAGGAAAGATGCGAGAGTAAGTGGCGATTTTGTTCTCGCAGATAAGATCCGAGACCAGCTCCATTCTATGGGTGTAGTGGTTTTTGATGAGAAGGACGGGACGACTCGCTGGCGTAAAAACTGATGATACGTACCATAAGGGGCAATTTGATAGTACTCCAATTAGTACGAAATGTGGTAATGGATCTCCTATGGTATGGGGTCATAGCGTAACGTTGGGGGGGGAATCCGTCAATTGTATTGTGAAGTATCCGCAATTTGCACCATGGGACCATTAAGTACCGATTACGAGTGCTATAGTGGCTAACTTGGTTTGCTGTAAAACCTGTTATGGCAGCATCGGTTATGAGATTCTTACTGCGGTGGACCCGTTGTTTGCATAACAGTAGATTCACATAGTTTGGAAGGTGCTGAAATCTTTCACATTGTCTGCGATATGTAGTACCAAGATAATTGTAAGGTTGGTTACAGACAGGAGTACGTAGCATGGGTATATCCCACTTTTCGGTAAATTCATCTGTTCGGTGCAGTTTTTAATTTCTTTCTATAGGGGCATGAATGATCAGCCTCTTAATTGAACGTCAATGTCGCACTGCGAATACGGTATACGCTAGAGAGCATGATGTCTTAAGTTTTGTGTCTTGAGTATGGATTTAAGCCTGTTGTGCTGTAGCGTTGATAGCGTGCAGCAGTTTTCCATTTACCGTGTCGTGTTTGAGTCAGACCGCTGTGTGTAACCCGTTTTTACAGGTGAGCCTACGTTACACACGCAATGTAGTGCAATTTGCCGTATAGCTATATTGTCAGCCATTGACGCATATTGTTCTCAAACGATTTGTGCAAAAGTTTTATGCTGCAGCACTGGTATAGGTATTCGTGTAGTTTTGTGTGTAACGTAGCGTTAGGCATGTCCATACTTGTTGCATTGACTTCTAATCTACTCGTACCTATCAGTCCATACGAGGCGCAAATTTTTGGGTCTCTGAGCGAGAGGTTTTGCGCATCAGATTGGGTATAGCTCCCACGCAATTGTGGTCTGGACACACATTACTAGCTAAAAGCATCAGTGCTTGTTACGATAATTTGGCGTCATAGAGTGTTATCGAGAAAAGTTTTTTTTGCACTTTTTACGGCAATAATTTTTTGTGAGTAAGCTTACTGCTCTGGTTCTCGACACGAGCTTATTGCTAGCGGACTATACTTTCCTCATGTAATTTAGGGCGAAGTCGTAGCTAAGAAAATTTCGTTTGTTGATTTTTCGGTAAAAACGTAGCTCTTACGCTGCATAGACCGGGAATAATCTCTGTAATCGTGATTCCTAAGCTGTAAAGTTATAGGCAGTATAACAGTTGTGTGTGTCGCACGGTTGATGATTGACAATTTTTTCGTTACTTGTAAGGTTTAGCCTTAGACTTTATCACAAGGTAGTGTACATGTCGCTGTTGGATGCCAAGCCCGTATATAAGCCTTTTGACTACCCGTGGGCGTATGATGCATGGCTATGTCAGCAGAGGATTCACTGGCTACCTGAAGAAGTTCCTCTTGCTGATGACGTACAAGACTGGAAGACTATGCTTTCTGAGAAAGAAAAGAACCTTCTAGTACAGATTTTTCGCTTTTTCACACAGGCGGATATTGAGGTAAATAACTGCTACATGAAGCACTATTCCAGTATCTTTAGGCCTACGGAAGTGTGCATGATGCTTTCTGCGTTTTCAAACATGGAGACCATTCACGTTGCTGCGTACTCGTACTTACTTGATACCATTGGTATGCCGGAGGTTGAGTACCAGGCATTTCTAAAGTTCGAGGTCATGAAGAAAAAGTATGACTACATGCAGCGATTTGAGGAATGCAGGAGAGGGGACAAGAGGCATGTAGCCAAGACATTGGCAGTGTTTGGGGCGTTTACCGAAGGGTTGCAGCTATTTGCGTCGTTTGCAATACTTCTGAATTTTCAGCGTTTTGGCAAGATGAAGGGGATGGGGCAG
This sequence comes from Candidatus Anaplasma sp. TIGMIC, assembly GCF_028204095.1. Taxonomy (GTDB): domain Bacteria; phylum Pseudomonadota; class Alphaproteobacteria; order Rickettsiales; family Anaplasmataceae; genus Anaplasma. Next base: position 13,299 of record NZ_JAQLOH010000012.1, on the reverse strand, counting down.
ATTATAGCCTGGTCGGCCCGCGATGAGAGTTTGCATACCGAGTCGATAATAAGACTCTTCAACACGTTCATTCACGAAAACCGTGAGATATGGGATAAAAGCCTGCAGCAGGAGCTTTATGATGCATGTAGCGTTATCGTGATGCTGGAGGATGAGTTCATAAACCTTGCTTTCGCGTTGGGTGACGTGGAAGGTCTGTCTGCTGATGAGGTTAAGCGCTACATTCGTTTTATTGCGAACCGTCGGCTTAGACAGCTGCATCTCGATGCCATGTATGATGTTACCGAGAACCCACTGCCGTGGCTGGACGAAATTCTTAATGGGGTAGAGCATACGAACTTCTTTGAGAATAGGGTTACTGAGTATGCTAGAGCAGCGACTGAAGGTACTTGGGAGGAGGCTTTTGAGGATTAACGGGTTCATCTCGCTGGGAGTGGTACTGGTATCGCTCTTTGTTCCGAGTGGTTTGTACTCCAAGCAGGTTCCCGGTGTTGTTGATTCCAAGAATGCTCTCCCTAGGGCGTTTACCGACGGGAGATTGGGTCATGGCATCAAGGTTGGAGAGAGGTCTCTGTCCGATCTAGAAGGCAACGAGGTTATTCTTAGTGAATTTAAGGGTAAGACTCTGTTCATAACGTTCTGGGCGCCTTGGAATCTGGATTCTGTTACTACGATTCAGGGGCTGCAGGTTGTTAGCGAATATTTGTCTTCCCGGGGCATCAGAGAAAGAGCAGTGTTTCTGCCGGTTTCAGATACCAACATAGACGATGTTGAATCTATAAAGCTCGCTCGGGACAGCTATGGAATAGGGCTTTCGTTATACTTGGATGACGATCACGAGCTTTTTGATTACTTCGATGTCAGGGCCATCCCGCTTACCCTTATTGTTGATGGAGATGGGGTTGTGATTTACAGGATAGCCGGATATATGAAGTGGGATAGCGATGTAGTTATGAAGGCTTTGCTGACGGTTGTGGGGGAGGAATAATGCGGAGCACGTTCAACGTGTTTTATGAATCGACGTTTTATTTATGCTCTTGGTGCAAGAAATATTAAGCACTCAGTGACATTCAGATCATCACGTGCGGGTAAGAATTAAGTATTGCTCTGTGGCTTTGCGTGTATCAGAAAGTGCTCTCTCTGTTCGTTTTGTTATTATACGCCCTGATTTACCGGATTGGGAACGCTAATACGCTCTTGTGTGACATCATGCCCGTCTAGATAGCACTGGGATACTGTGCTGTTGTTTGCGAAATTACTTTCTGTGTGTACTGCAGCACGCAGCATTCCGCTGGCACTAGACCATTATTGCTTTAGTACATTTTGTGTATTACGCGATCTTGTGCATAGGAAACTTAGCGAGGAGTGGGAAAATATGTCAAATGCTGTGGGTATTTTGCAGGCCTTCTTGGTTGTTAGGTTATACACTGTTGACAATATTTATCTACGGGTTGTGTTCTATGGCTTTGAAAAAGTATCTTCTCGGATTGCTGTATTAGCTTGGAATATCTGTCGTATAGTTGCTGCGTAATGGGCTATAGGTCCTAGCAGGAATATAACTGTAGTCATAATTGTACGATGGAATTTGTGAAGCATAGATATATGTTTGTGGCGGTTTTTGTCTTGCAGACATATTTTGTTGCGGAGATTTTTGCGTATGGGATGCGGTGGAAGCAAAAATCATGTTTTTAGTCTTGGTGTTTCTGGCGTGCCAAGTACATAAGATGCGGAATTTTGCGCTATGTAATCCTCTTCACTGAGGCTATCTAGAGTATTGTCTCCATGATGCCAGTGCAATGGTAGGTATTGGTCCTATTGTTATTATTGATGCCACATACGTATTCTATGTGACCATGGCTTTGTACATTGAAATCACACAAGAGAAAATGTCTCGGATACTGTGATAGGCGCACTGATGTATTGTGGCTGCTGGGCTGCAGCATTTGTGTAGAGGTTTAAGAGGTAAGAGAGCTATGGTCTAGTTTTTTGATACTGTTTGCAACCGGTCTGCGTGTTCATTTCGTACCATTAAAATTTGCATTAGGTTTGGGAACAGCGATATGTGATTTCGCAAAATATTCGTACTGGCTATCTACTATTGTAACTTTAAGCAGAGTGTACTAATCACAGTGTTGAGGTGAACGCCTTGTGACAAATGTGATAAAATTGCAGCAAGCGATAATGGCTCCTCAAGAGCATCAGGTGCGTTTTGAAAGAGCTAGCTTTAGACGTACAATGGAGCAAATTGCGCATGTTAAAAAATTTCTTTTTCCGGACTTCGTTACAGAATCTGGCAAATATTCGCTATGCACTGGGTAATAGCTTGCAGGAATTGTGTCTATAAATTTTGTGTATGACACAAGCGTGGAATATGCAAGCACACTGGGCACTGTATTATAATATGGCCAACAGGGCTGTTATGTTATGGCATAGTGTGGCGTTGATTAACACGATAATGTATTACTGACGACTGGATATTGGCAGAGTCATTGAATGCGCGCAAATTTGCGGTACGTGTACCATTGTGCGCATAATGCGTTCAGGGCAAATTTTTGATGGTTATAGCTGTAAAAACAGAGCTTTTACAAGCGTAACAATGGCGCACGCAGACAATGAACGCAAGGGAAGGGTTTGAGCCACGGAGCTAAGTACACGAAAAGTGCTGCAGCACGTAGTTTGATCTTAACTCTTTTGAACACCATGACTTCGCACAGGGCTCATAATACCGATGCAATACAATGTGCTATTGTGCACAGACAGCAACGTGCCGAGTGGTGCAGGATTTTGTGGAGCGAACACACCATATACAATGCAGAATATAGAGCGTGAGTTATGTATAGATAATTAGGTAAGCTCTGGATTGTTATTCCTCTTTTTCATTTTGCGCTGTGGCAACTTTGAGCGCGTATACACATAAATCTGCAAAACATATGCCGTTTTCCTTCGCGATCTTGTGCAATTTCTCAAGGCTATTAATTACCCGGTCGGGAACCTGCCCACCGCGCTCTTTGAGCAACCAAGTGTTCTGGTGTTGTACGGGATGTGCGTCTGGTTTCGGCTCCCCTATGTACACAGCGAACGGAGAGGTTTTACCGCCGAAATTACATGGCACTATAAACTTTTTCACTACGGACATGGCAGAGTACTCCACAATTCAGAATTAAAAGTCCAACCTATCTATCAGGTTTTGATCTACGATGCAGCACAAAAAGAACAGACCTTGGCTGGTAGGTAAGGGACGACGGATTTTACAGAAGCACATGCGGCTACCATATACGTAGTCTAACAGGTTGTAGTAATGTATGGGTTAACATACTGGTGAATGTGTTTTCTACAGACAATGTGGTACATCATGGCATTGGTGTGGGCCACTCTATTCTGAGTAGGCTGATCCGCTGAGTCCGTTTTCTCTTACTTATCAAACCGTGCTATCTGCATGTGTCGGAACATACCTTAAGGGCGATTTTCCGGCTTGCAACTTAAGATCTGCTGTTCGTGATTTTGACCGGTTCTTTTTGACGGCAATAATTGCCTTATTAGTTAAATGCCAAAAGATGTGGCGGCAAAACCTTAGAGGTATACAATCTACCATATCTACTGTAAGCGCGGTCAAGTGCACATTTGGCTAAAACGCGCTATGGTGTATCAGTGGAGTTCTTCTTCGTCCTAATAGCAAAGCGTGGTTATGATAGCTTGCTCTAAGAATGTGTCCCACTTCCTCGGATTCTTCAAAACTCTACGTTATATAGCATTAGTGCGGCTTAGTATTATCGTGCCAGTATATCGATAAAGCTAAGACACTGGGCCACTAGAGTTCCACAGCGCGTGTAGGGTCACGTGATGCATTTAATGAAGACTTATATTTGTGTTATGTGATAGGAATATATGTGAGCCGCATTCTCAGAGGGTAGTACGGTAAAATGTACGGTCAAAGCGTTAAGGACCTAATTTTTGCAGAAGGTAACACTGTACCCATAGATAAATTTATGAGTGAAGCACTATACCGCGAAGGGGTAGGGTATTACATGACGCAAATGCCCTTCGGACAGGATGGAGATTTTATAACATCTTCAGATATAAGCCAACTGTTTGGGGAAACAGTGGCTGTGTGGCTTCTACAATATCTTGAAATGATGAACATTGCTGAGAAGTTTGTTTTGCTTGAACTTGGGCCGGGTAGGGGCACTCTTATGTGTGATATCTTGAGGGTGATGCGTAGGTTTCCGCAGTACGACAGGCTTCTAGAAGTGCACTTAGTTGAAATCAGCCCTGTGTTACAAACTGCGCAGCGGGATACCTTGAAAGAGGCCATGCAGCACAGAGAAGTTTTTTGGCATAACAGCATTGCTGACGTGCCAGACATGCCAGTGCTAGTAATAGCGAATGAGTTTTTTGACGCTCTGCCCATCAAGCAATTTGTCTTCAAGGGAGGCACATGGTGCGAGCGTAAGGTTTGTTCCAAGCCAGAGGGGCTAAGTGTTATAGATGTTGTTACGAGCCACTTGGTAGAGGAACATGGTGTTCCTGAGGGAGGCATAGTAGAAACGTGCCAAGCTGCAACTGCGATTCTTACCCATATAGAGGGTATGATGTTACGCAATGGTGGAGCATGTTTAATAGTGGACTACGGGTATTTACAGCCAATTTATAAAAGCACCATTCAGGCTGTGAAAGATCATCAGTACTGTAGCTTTTTGGAGCACGTTGGACAATGCGATATATCCGCGTGCGTTAATTTCGGCGCATTACAGAAGGCCTTAAAGCAGGTTATGTGCACGGTTATGACGCAGCGTGAATTTCTTTATCGATATGGTATAAGAGAAAGGCTAGACGTGCTTTTAAGGAATGCATCGGCGAAGCAGGCATCAGATCTTAGAAGTGGGTTTTTGCGGCTTACAGAAAACATGGGCACCTTGTTCAAGGTTTTGCTAATGCACTCTACAAAATCGTAGTAACTAGTGGTCGCTTTTAGCACCTTTTAGAACAGTGTTGATGTCATACCGCGATGTTTTCTAGTGACCTAGATTTGCACAAAATGCAGATACTCAAAGTTGATTTAAGAGATCCTGCACCAAGATCTACTTGTGTGACAAGTGAATGCGTCAGGGATATAATGTTTCGTGTTACGTGGGGTCTTATTTCATGCACAGCACCAATTCTACTCCTGATAACGTAACTCTGCTTCGCAGCAAAGTTAGGTTGATCGACGTAGTGTCGGCAAAGATCAAACTAACAAAGAGGGGGAACAGCTACGTTGGTTTGTGCCCATTTCATCCTGAAAAAACACCTTCTTTCAATGTTAACTGTGATAACGAGCTGTTTTACTGTTTTGGCTGTGGTGCCAAGGGTGACGTAATACAATTTGTGTCAGATACGGAGGGCCTTGATTTTAAACAGGCCATGCAGTACTTGGCGGAATTATATGGTGTTGAGCTCATTACTCATAGGAGCGACGAGGAAGCACAAGACCTTTCTTTGTGTTCGCTGATGGACAAAGCGGTTATATGGCTTTCTCAGCAGCTGTGCGAGTCCAAAGTTGCACTTTCGTATTTGCGGGAAAGAGGGATCACTGACGGCACGATCAAGAGGTTCAGGTTGGGGTATGTTCCAGCGGGTGGCATCAAGACTTACCTTTTATCACTAGGTATTGGCATAGAGAAAATACAAGATGCAGGTCTACTTAGCCGAAATGGGCAAGACTGTCTGTATAACAGGATCATCTTTCCTATATGTAACTACATGGGGAAAGTTATTTCTCTTGGGGGAAGGTCTATTAATCCTGAACATACTCCGAAGTACCTAAATTCTGCGGAGAATGCATTATTCAAAAAGCGCGAAAGCACCTATGGTATCCACTTAGCTTTGGGCCATGCAAAGAAGTTGGGGAGCATCATAGTTGTTGAGGGGTACATGGATGTTTTAATACTTAGCCAAATGGGTGTGCACAATGTTGTAGCTTTGTTGGGGACTGCTATGACTGAGTTCCACTTCAGAAACATTTGGAGCATTGTACCTGAGATAATTGTATGGCTTGACGGCGATCATGCTGGGCTAAAGGCATCTGTAAAGATAGCACATCTTGCGGTCTCAATGGTCAAATCCGGACAAAGTGTAAGGTTTATCACTGGTCAAGAAGGCAAGGATCCTTACGATGTTTGTGTTACTCACGGTGTGGAGTTTGTCAAAAATCTTATAGAAAATGCAAAGCTGCTTTCAGAATTTATTTGGGAGTATGAACTAGTTAATCATGGGATTGTAAGTGACAGAGTGAAGCCAGAACAGTGTATGATGCTTGAAAATAAGATGAGAGAGTATACATCTGCAATACAAGATTCCAGCGTTGCTAGGCATTTCAGGAATTTTTTCTACCATCAGATGAGAGCTCTACAGAACTACAGAAAACCGGGCTTTCGCACTGGTAATAACTACAGCAAGATACAGGGGGATGCTTCTGTAGCGCATAACAGATTAAGAGGAGTTTCCCTGCAGGTATGTGCTGAAGAAAATTGCCAAATGCGTGCAATGTATATTGTCATAGAGTGTCCAAAAATCCTTGATGATAAGGTGGTATTTGAACAATTTGCAGGCATGGACTTGTCCACCAACGCCGATAGAGGATTGCTGCAACAGAACATAGTAGACATCAAAAGCAGGGGAGAGTCCTCGTCTACCAAGCAGTCACTATTAGAACAGCTATGTCTCAGAGGAGCGCAATTCAAAAAGGTTGTAGATGAGATAACGAATTTTATGTGCAATACCGGCTGTGCGTTTTTAACGAACAAAAATTGCGATGAAGATACAGTAAAACTCGCCAAGAGAGAGTGGGAAAAGCTTATGCTCTCAAAGCAGTTGAGCGACATACATCAGCAAATTGTAAAACTCAGGCTTGAAGGCAGGAATGATCTGGCCTTTAATCTTTCAGAACATGCCAGGGAGATAGATGAGAAGTTGAGAAATTTGTGGCAGTGCTAGAATCCGTATCATGTAGTTACTGCATAAAGTTCTGTATCGCATTTTCCGTCAGTGTTTAATCGCAATAGTTCTCCATATGGACAGTAGCAAATTGTAATGCTTCGGTCTGAAGGCAGGGATGATTCAGTCTTAAATCTCTCAGAACATGCCAGAGAGATGGATGAGAAGTTTAAAAATTTGTGGAGTGCTGACTCTACATTATGTTGCCACTGCGTAAAGTACTGTATTACGTGTTCCATCAGTTTTGAATCACATATAGTTTTCTGTATGTGTAATAGCAAACTGTAAGGCTTGGGCCCGAAGATCGGGATTATCCAGTCTTCAATATTTCGGAACATGCTGGGAGATGAAGGGGCTTGCCGAAGTAGTTGTTACAGGTGTTCCGGTACAGGTCTATAAGTTTACGGTTCACGGGCTTCTATTTGAACTTCTGGAATTATTTTGTTTAAGTGCAATAAAGGACAGTTTCGAGAGCTTGTATCTAATTGTCTATTTTCAAAATTCCTCTGCATGCGTGCAGAGCGTACACGGCAACGTGCATACAGAATAGACTGCGATTTCGTTCAACATAAAGAGAGCTAAGTACTTACGAATATGAAGGGTCTGCCACTTGTAGAGATAAAAGAGGCTTTCACTGCTGCTACACCGCTAAAAACTAAATTTATATATCTATTTCTGCTCGTAACATATTGGGATAGTAATCTTTATTTATGTACATTAAGCATGTTTTTCACGTTTACAAAAGAGGTGACCATTAAAGTTACTAGTGATCTTGCATACAATATGCTTACGAGTATTTCTCAGTTTTTCATTTGGTGAATTTTTTAGGACTGTTTCTTTAATTTACGCTTCAGTGGAGGGCCTGGAGCAGAGAGCGTCCATAAATTTATAGGTTGTGCCATATGGCTTTAGGCATTTCTCTAACTACATTCTATGTCCCACAAGCGGTGTTATCTTTCCGAATATTTCTGCAACTATTTTTTGTAGAAACTAATTATAACTCGTTGGACAGAGGTCACTAAAGATGCCTCCATGTGCCGGGCATTCGGGACACAGTGCCAAAAAATTTGGGCAATGATTGCCTACGGACAGCTATGAGAATAGATAAGTTGTACCACCTTCCGTGAATGGTGCAATTGTTGCACAAGTTAATCTTCACAAAGTGTCGCACGGTATCCCATCTTGTATCGCTGTACAAATACAGGCATGCTAGTTTATTTTATTCACGTTCTGGAACTCCCCCCCCCCCACACACACACAAACGGAAGCTGATACCAGAGTTAAAGTATTGGTGGTCTTGGGTGTTAACCCCGTTATTGTGAAAGCGTTTGGCTCAATAGCTCGGAGAATGTGAAAGTTTTTGCCGTGCAATACCGTGAAGCGAGTTACACAACATTCATGCCCGTGAGATACTTTATGGTTTGAAAGTCTGGCCAGTACGCGTTTGGGTGGAGCTTATCACCGTGAAAATTTTCACCACTCACCGAAGTGCGCCACAGTATATGTCTAATCTGCAGTTCTAGTGCTAGATACCAGGTAATAGGCATAGCATACAGGCCCCCAGATGCCCAACTTGCAGCACAAGCAGTTGTTAAACGTAACGAAACACCCTGCAAAAGGACGCAAAACGCCACGTAGGTTTCAATAACACGTGAAGCAATGCTCCAAGTTTGTTCAACTACTAAAAGAAACCCCGAAGCTTTCTGGCACGACTTGGATGGCGCAACTTACGGAGAGCCTTTGCTTCAATCTGCCTAATACGTTCCCTGGTCACGTTAAACAACCGGCCCACTTCTTCCAACGTGTGATCCTTGCCACTTTTTCCAATGCCAAAACGCATCCGTAATATCCTCTCTTCTTTGGGAGTCAGAGTAGATAGGACTTTTGTGGTGATCTCACGCAGATCCGCCAAAACAGCAGCATTTTCCGGTTTTACGGCTCTTTTGTCTTCTATACAATCTCCAAAGGTACTGCTGTCATCATCCCCTATAGGGCTCTCAAGGCTCACAGGATCCTTGACGATCTTCATTACCTTGCGAATCTTCTCTACATTAATGTTCAGCCGAGCAGATAGCTCTTCCAGCGTCGGTTCCCGACCTATCTCGTGTAACATCTGCCTCAAGGTACGATTGATCTTATTTACCGTCTCAATCATGTGGACAGGTATCCTTATCGTACGGGCTTGATCAGCAATAGCCCTAGTTATAGCCTGTCTCACCCACCATGTTGCGTATGTAGAGAACTTATACCCACGCTTGTAGTCGAACTTATCTACTGCCTTCATTAGGCCAATGTTACCTTCCTGGACCAGATCCAAGAACTGCAAACCACGGTTAGAGTACTTTTTGGCGATCGAGACCACAAGTCTCAGATTTGCCTTTATCATTTCCTGCTTTGCTTTATTAGCTGTGCGGTCATGCTTCTGCATTTTCGCTACCAATGCCTTAAAGCTTCCGGGACAATCCTCACCCGATAGTAACCTGACCTTATTTTGCATTTCCAGAAGAGTGTCTTTCTCCTTGTCTAACAAATTCTTCCACTCCGGAGAGACATTCGCCTGTTCGCTAATTGCATTGTTGTTATAGGCCTCCAGGAAGCTCTTTCTGTCGACCCCGTAACTCTCTACCAGCGCTAGCAAGGAAGATTCCTCTGCCGCGATAGATTTGCTCAGACCGTATATCTGCTGCGTAACAGATGCGACAGCAGAATCACTCAACTTCATCTGAGATACTAGATCCCAGATGTTTTCGTGAAGCTCGTTGTAAACTTTTTCGTCATACTCCCCGCCGTCACGCTTGCGCTTTTTCATCTCCAGTATTTTCTCTGCAGACTCTATGGTTGCATCAAGGATCGAAATGACCTTAGGCAATAATGCGCTCTCCATCTCTAGGATAGAGGCGTTACCTACAGCGGACTCATCATCTTCGTCTTCATCACCGGTATCATCGTCTATTTCAGGATCAGAAGCATCATCCTGCGCGGGCGCATGTAGCCCATCTCCGCCTTCCTCATACTCACCGTCTTCCCCAAAACCCTGTTGTGGAAAACCACAACGATAATTTGCGTCGAGATCAATCAGGTCCCTTAGCATAATCTGCTGATTTACCAGATCGTCCCGCCACGACATAAAAGTACGCAGCACCAAAGGCGCTTCTACCATGCATCTAAGCATGTTTACTTTTTCTGACTTGATTCTCTTTGCAATTTCAATCTCGCCCTCTCTCGACAAAAGCTCAACTGAACTCATCTCACACAAATACATTCGTATAGGATCATCTGTTTGGCCAAAATCCCACGAGCGAATTCCCGCATCATCTTCGTCGTCTTTGACGGCACTGTCCTCAGCAACCACATCAGCGTCGTCCACGTCACTCTGGTCAAGTACGCTGATACCAGAGTCCTGCAGCATAGAAATAGTCTCGTCTATGCTGTCGGAAGTAACAACTTCGTCATCTGAAAGAGCATCGTTTATGTCATCAAACGTGACTACGCCACCTTGCTTGATACCCTTAGTTATCAGACTTCTAACAAGCTCCTTATCCATCAATGAATCCTGCAAAGGAAAAAATATAATAGAACCAGTCGGTGCCTAAGCTATCAACAATACCGAACAAAAGAGTACGAACCACGCAACAAAGACTCATAATCTTCCAGAACACAAACTATCAGTCACACTTACGGCATGACAGACGCAGGCAACAATGATGCAAAATCAACTGGTAAGCATCCCTCGTAGCACAAATTAGACAAAGTGTCCAATAATTTGCTACTTTTTGCACAGCAGCTAATTTGCCTGGAAAAACTCCATTAGCTTGTCCTTAACCGCGATAGGATCGCTCATTGTATTTATTTGCGCCCTAAAGTAGGAGGAATCTGTATGAGCGCTGCTATACCAGCTTAAATGCTTTCTTAAAATTTTCACTCCAAGACTTTCTCCGTAGTAATCAAGAGTCAGATTGTAATGCTCTAGTATTATTTTGAGTTTTTCGTCGTTAGAGGGTTCTGGAAGAATCTCACGTGTTTTCAGGAACCGTAGGGCATGTTTTATAATCCATGGCTTTCCATAAGCACCCCGCCCAATCATTACGCCGTCGGCCCCTGATTTCTCCAACGCGGTTACCACGTCTTCGAGTGTTCTTATATCCCCATTTACTATGACCGGTATTTTAACTCTTTCCTTAACCTTACGTACAAATTCCCAATCTACTGACCCACTGAACATTTGGGTGCGAGTTCGCCCATGAACAGTGATCATCTTAATTCCCACATTTTCCGCTATCCCGGCAAGCTTTGGGGCATTAAGATTATGTGCATCCCAACCCATACGCATCTTTACCGTCACGGGAATCTTTACTGCGTTCACAACGCTCTCCATAATCCTAGCAGCATTGTCTTCGTCCTTCATTAGTGCGGATCCCGCATATCCTTCGACAACCTTTTTTGCAGGACATCCAAAATTTATGTCTATGGATAGTGCTCCCATATCTTCATTGATCTTCGCAGCTTCTGCCATGATTTCTGGCGTGCACCCAGCTAGCTGGACGGAAGTATTACCACATACTTTTGACCGTTGCATACTATGTCGTGTTTTCATTATCATGGATCTACTCGCGACCATTTCGGATACTAGCAAGCCAGCGCCTAATTTTCTCACTATCGTGCGGTAGGGAAGGTCTGTTACGCCCGACATGGGTGCTAAGATTACAGGATATTCTGAGATGAATTTCTTCATCCGGTTGCCTTAATAATAAAATGCTAGGCTAGAATGATAAAGGGCAAATTCGGCTATAGCAATACTAATCGGTCTCACATAAGCCTGTATTAGTACGTAGGACGTGTGGTAAAGTTTTTTATTTAAATTTTTAATAATTTATTTACAAATATACCAAATAAGGGTTATTACAGGGTTGCGGAGAATGGTTCTACATAACGGTATGGGATGTCAAGGTACCTTATAAACGCGCCTGCGAAGATAAACCTGTTTCTACATGTGGTAGGAAAAGCCTCTTGCGGATATCACTTGATAGAGTCGGTTTTTGCTTTTATCGAACTTTATGATGTAATGGAAATCGAAATTGGCTCTAAACGTAGGGGCATAAGATTTCTGGGGTCTTCGGGCATAAGTAGAAGAGATAATACAATACAGCGCTCTATAGGGCACTTGGTGAGAAGGTGTTCTCCAGGAACTGCAGATAATGTGTATGTTAAAGTTTTGAAAAACATACCAGTATCAGCAGGTTTGGCTGGTGGCTCTGTGGATGCTGCTGCTGCGATTAAGCTGCTAAGCAAGTTATGGGGGATAAACGACGGTGAAGCAAGGCGTGTGGCTTTTAGGGTAGGTAGTGATGTCCCTGTGTGTTTAGAGTCAAGGACTGCATTCGTTTCAGGTATGGGAGATAACATCAAGCTGATTGATGATTCATTTCTGCCGGCAAATGTTGTACTTGTTGGGCCAAGGTCGGAGCTCAGCACTAAAAGTGTATTTCAACTTTATAATCCACAAAAATTTTCAGTGAGTATAGGTGATGTATCAGAAGGTATAGATTGGTTAACCCTAGTTAAGGGTGCCCGAAACGATTTAACAGATGCTGCGTCAACATTGGTACCGGAAATACAAAAAGTACTCGAGGTTTTACAGATGTCGGCAGGGTGTTGCATTGCGCGAATGAGCGGAAGTGGCGCCATGTGTTTTGCACTATTTCATGAAAAATATGCTGCAGAGACCGCGGCTCAGCATATAAAGGAAGTGCATCCGGACTGGTTCGTGTACAGGACGAATATTATTAAGTCTACAACATCATCTGTATAGACAAGAACTTGCCCGACAGTTCAGAGCTTTGTGCTCTATGCAGGTTTTGGGTTAAAGTGAATGTTGTCGTGAGGTACGTTTTGTAACGGTATGTAATCCGCAGTTGAATCACGTATTCGTTAGTGAAGGGTAGTGAATCTTGTATAGTGTGGGCTTTCTTTGGTAAACAGCGAGTCGTAATAAGATTGAGCTAGTATGTGCTTCAGTATGTAAAATCACTGACCCAGCAACGAATGTATCTGTGGATAAAGGGAGAGTTACAAAATTGTGTGATAGGGAATAAGCAGAAAAAAATTATGCCAATGCATGAGCCTTAGATACTGTCCTTTTGAAAAACTAAGACGAAAGAAACAGCATGATACGGGAACACTCAGGGAATAACGGTGTGTTAAAAGCGGAACAACATTAAGAAAAAGGACAAAAGAATACGTTTTTGAATTTGATAAAACTATATTGTGTCTGTTACCTAACGTATAAGATTGCGAATAGAAATGAGCTTGTTATTTTTAGAAAGATAA
>NZ_JAQLOH010000011.1 GCF_028204095.1 Candidatus Anaplasma sp. TIGMIC | reverse complement strand
GTTAAGCTTGCCGCCAGCGTTCGTTCTGAGCCAGGATCAAACTCTCAAGTTTGATTACAATCACTAAAGCAAATTATGATCTGGACTCATGCAAAAACCAAAAACAAAATTTAAGCTTAAGTGCATAAAAAAAATATTTTAGCTTCACGCACCGCCGCCTTTATTTCTACTCTAAATTCTCATTCCGAACTATTCAAACATCAGGGCCGACCGACCCTACGCAGGAGTATTCATTATACCGCCCGTTATGTCAATAGATTTTCATCTCTTTTTTAGTCCCATCGGATTTTATATTACACAGAACACGATAAAAGATCACCCTTCTCCCGAAATCTGTTCAATGCGCCAACGCAAACATTCAAATCTTCACTGTCCACACCACTGACCGCTATAGGACGTTGAGAGATCATACCCAACAAGAAAAACGGAATAGCAACGCGCGGATCTCCCTTAGCATCTAACGTGCATCCACCGGTGACTTGCCCGCCACAACCCCGGATCTCTAGCACGTCTCCCATAATGCTTGCAGTCACGCCACACTCGACTAGACCACTGACCACAGCATTCATTCTGCTTTTTAAACTATCACGAAGAGAAGCCAAACCGAATATTCTAGTAACTCCCGATGAACATGCGCATACAATGCATATCGTGGGAAGCTCGTCAGCAATGTCTATCAACTCGTCGACGCCTATTTCGGCACCTATCATACGGCTTGAGTTGACATAAATTGTGCATTCATAGTCCCGACTGCGAGTCAAAGATGCGTCGCCACCCATTTTCCTGAAAATGTTCATGGCACTTTCCAAGGTTCTGTCTAAATATACCTGAGGTATTGTTACAGTTGACCCACACAAAATTAGCACCGCTCCCACAACATATAACACCTGCGATGTAGATGGTGGCACGTAAGTTTTGCAGGCAAACAGCTCTTTTTGGCCACCTATTGTTATTACATCTTCGCTTCCTACGCGTTCAACACGTATGTCTGCGCTGAAATCCCTCAATAATCCCTCAACATAATTGGGCAGCGTACTTTTCGCACGAATGCTATTGTCGCCCTGGATATTAATACTTGCCATAAGAACAGCAGTCTTGACATTCTCATGGGAAATGGAATCACTTACCTCTATTGGAGGAGCATCCTCAATGCCAATAATCGCTACAGGTAGGCCGCGTTTGTACTGAAATTTCACCCCAATCGCTCGCAATATATTTTCTACAGCCTTTATGTCGGCGATTGATCCTGTGTCACCCTGTCTATTACACGCAGTACGATCACCATTACTACTAATGAGAAACGACAAATTGGGGTTGGTCGCCAATATACCCATAATAGTACATGCACACATCGTGTTACTGCACAAAACTGGCTCAATGTCTATCGCTGCAAATCCTCCAACGCCAACGCCTTCCACAAGTACAACTTCCTCAACGTATGTGACCTTGGCACCCATAGCCTGTACGGCTTTGATTAGCCCTGTAGTAGCATCACTCTGATATACACCATGAAGCTCGGACACACCCAAAGCTTGAGCTGCAATGCTGATAGCAGCGATGGACGCCTGCTCACAGCCTGCAATTCTAGACACACCACGTAAAGTAAAACTGCCAGAATTATCGCTAATCGTAGACTTACACGTATAGCATTTGACCATACCACCCCATCGAAAAGCCCATATTTCACTCGTATCCCGCGATACGTGCCTAGGGATTACTGTAACAATTCCCAATTCTCCGTTCCCGGGAAGCCGTACAACAAAACGGACGTTTGTTAATGCCGCAATGCAGAACGTTACAGCATTATGTATATCACGATCTGGTATATTATGACGAAATATCCTTCTACCTGAGGCACGGTATCTACGGCGCCACGTATGTGCATAAGGTTTTAGAAGTCGTCACCATAGTGCCTTTCGATATCGTATTGAAAAACAACGCCACACTGAAAGTCGCTCAGCAGTTTATGGCGCAGAATGGAAGCCTGACAATTACTATGTAGATCTAAGGCCGCACATTTAAAGAGGTTTCGTCTTACGCTACAAAGCTTCACTTAGCGGCATTTCTTAACGCACCTGGCTTTTAAAACCTGCTCACTCTTGAAAAGTGACTTTGCATTACGGTACCCCCTTACTGCATAAATACACCTTTCTCTTATGCCTCTGATGCCGCATTAGATGCGCTGATGGGTGAGTTTATAGGTACCCACGGTGATTGATCGTAATATCGGTAACCCACTCAATATTTAGGATGCGTACTAGCACATCCGGCGTCATCAAGTAGGCTCCCGGAAGTTTAATAAGCACAAGCTTTCCCTGCGTTACAAGCTCTACGTAAACTTCCGCCCCCCTTTTATCTGCCTTTAATACACTATGTAGTATGCTTGCCAGGGGAAAATTCTGCCCAGAGTGTATCGCTATGCTCTTTACCCTCCTTACTAGCGCAGAGAGGCTATCATTAAAGTTGCTTATGCCGCGCCCTACTAGCCTGGCCTTTGAAACATTGTAGTCCATGTCGATAATGACTGGCGCACCACTTCGAAATAGATCCCTATTATCTTCAATGGTCTTACTATTGTAGAACGCAACGTCGTTCACGCCGTTAGGGTCTGATACTCTCACAATAGCGAATCTTTCCTTGTTAACAGATCGCATTCTAACACTAGATACCACGCCGGCATGTTTGGTGATGCCAGGCTCTTGCCCTCCTTGTCGACCGCTAACAAATTGGATGCCAAACTTACGTAACAACGTGGAATACTTGCTCATTGGATGATACCTGAGGTAAAATCCAAAGGTAACAAACTCGTGCTCTATTTTCTCATCTTCTGTCCAATCCTCTACCTCTTCAAGTTTGCTCTCCTCACGGTCTCCGAATAAACTAAATTGTTGGGTATGCGCGTTTATTTTTTTATTCTCAAGTATGTTAAGCATAACTCCCATAGACACATAAAGCTGCTTCCTGTTGGGATGTATGCTATCAAGGGCTCCGGATTTTATAAGACTTTCTAGAGTTCGCTTCAAAGGCGATTTTATCTTCGCCTTGTTTATGAACTCCCATATATCATTATACCTGCTGCCTTCCTTAGCAATCATATCTTCCGCAGCCTGTTGCCCAACGTTTCTCAGAGCACCAAGAGCGTATCTAATCGCGTTACCATACACAGTAAATTCTGCACTAGCGTAGTTGACATCTGGTGGAATAACCTCAATACCGCATCGTTTTGCTTGTTGGCAAAGTAAGCTCAGCTTATCCTTGTCGTCTATATCCAGATTCATAGACGCCGTAAAAAACTCTTTGGTGTGATTTGCTCGCAGGTATGCTGTTTGGAAGCTTATTAAGGCATACGCTGCAGCATGAGATTTATTAAATCCGTACCCTGCAAACTTCGCCACAAGGTCAAATATGTAACTTGCTTTGCTTTTCTCTATCCCATTGTTCACTGCCCCTTCAACAAAGACTTGCCTTTGCCTATCCATTTCATCCTTGATCTTCTTACCCATAGCCCTTCGCAATAAATCCGCTGCTCCTAGGCTATAACCCGCCATAATCCTCGCTATTTCCATAACCTGCTCTTGGTAGATAATCACACCAAACGTCTCTTTGAGCACGCATTCGAGCATCGGATGCAGATAATCTGGCTCTTCTAGACCATGTTTTCTCGCAATATAAATCGCTATGTTGTTCATCGGACCAGGGCGGTATAACGATATCAACGCTATGATGTCCTGTATGCTGTCAGGCCTCAGCTTACTAATTGCTTCTCTCATGCCCGCGCTTTCAAGCTGAAACACCCCAACCGAGTCACCAGCAGACAACATCTCGTAGGTTTTTTTATCGTCAAGAGGGATTTTAGAGAGCTCTATGTCTCCGCCTTGAGCCTTAATAAGAGTACAAATTTGGTCAATAACCGTTAAGGTACGTAACCCCAAAAAATCAAACTTAACCAAACCCGCCTTCTCAACATATTTCATGTTGTATTGAGTAATAGGCAACGCACACGACCGCTCATAGTATAGAGGGACAAAACTTTCCAGTGGCTGGTCACATATCACTATTCCCGCTGCATGCACCGAGGCGTGCCTGTACAAGCCCTCAAGTTTCAGCGATATCTCTATGAGCTTTGCGACGGTTTCGTCATTCTCCAGCTCTGCCTTGAGATTCTGGTCCATCTCTATTGCTTCAAGCAGAGTCACCGGGCTGATGGGGTCATGCGGAATCATCTTGCATATCCTATCGATATGCGCATACGGTATCTGCATAACACGCCCAACATCACGCAGTACGGCACGCGCCTGCAGCTTACCGAAGGTTATTATATGGGCAACATACCCATACTTTTCCTTTACATACTCAATTACCTGATCCCTTTTTTCCTGACAAAAGTCTATGTCAAAATCCGGCATCGACACACGGTCAGGGTTCAAGAACCTTTCAAATATTAGTCCAAATTCTATCGGATCGAGATCAGTAATACCCAACGACCATGATATGAGAGACCCTGCACCAGATCCTCTGCCCGGCCCAACCATGATGTTGTTCTTTTTGCTCCATCCAATAAAATCCGCCACTATTAAGAAATACCCAGAGTAGTCCATAGATATCACAACGCCTAACTCGTACTGCAGCCGTTCGTGGTAGATGTTCTTTCTCTCATCATCTACAATGCCTTTCGATTGCAATCTTGCCTCAAGCCCTCTCAACGCGCATTCAGTAAGTTCTTCCGCCTCTGTCCTCCCTGCTGAACAAGGAAAATGCGGTAATTTGGGCTTTTGCACTTCTTG
Source organism: Candidatus Anaplasma sp. TIGMIC (assembly GCF_028204095.1). Lineage (GTDB taxonomy): Bacteria > Pseudomonadota > Alphaproteobacteria > Rickettsiales > Anaplasmataceae > Anaplasma. The sequence goes on along the minus strand of NZ_JAQLOH010000011.1, from coordinate 29,291 downwards.
GAAAAACGAACATCTTTGTGCTATGACAGCAGTATTTTGTACGGCCTCTGGTATATCGGCAAACAGGTCATACATCTCCTGGGATGTCTTCAGATAGTGCTCTGGAGTCAACCTGTGCCTGTCTTCTTGAACTACGTATGACCCACTGGAAATACATGACAAGGCATCATGTGCCTGAAAGTCGCTCCTCTGCGCAAAAAATACGTCATTCGTAGCGACTAGGGGAATGTTGTTTGTATATGCAAAACTTACCAACAACTTCTCTACTTCCTTCTGCGCACTCAGCCCGTGCCTCTGTAGTTCCACATAAATGTTGTCACCAAAGGTACTTATTATGATGTCCATGGCCTTGGTCTCACCATTTTTCCCCAACAACGTACGTGCCAGAATATCATCGTACCCACCTGTGAGCGCAATGAGGCCACTACTCAGTCTAAGCAGGTCATCGATGTTGACTCTGTTAATTTTCTCGAGCTGGTTATTCTTGAATCCGTTACTGACAATGTCTGTGAGGTTGGCAAAGCCCTCACGATTCTTCGTTAGAAGAAGTATGTTGCCCAAATTGCTACCCGCTTCTTCCACCATTATGTTGCATCCAACTATGGGCTGAACCCCAGAGCACGCAGCATAATCTGAAAATTCGAGTGACCCGAAAAGGTTGCCAGAATCGGTAAGTGCCACAGCAGGCATGTTCTTCTCAACACACAGGTCAACTAGCGATTCAACCTTGATCATCCCCTCAAGTAGAGAGTAATCACTGTGCGACCTTAGATGTACAAAAATCCCATCCACGCCCCAAGTACACCATTAACGTTCCTGCGAGCATCATTATACAGACTAGTAACACTGTGGCAAACGTACAGAATATGCACGCGTCAATAACTTACAGGAACTGACGCAACATCTTTCTTGAACCGCTGCTGCTGTTTCACTGCCTGGTGCGACGGATAGTGGACAACACGCACATCTGCACATAGACTTGTACAGACGCACTTGCGAAGCTTGGCTATGGAAATCCAGAAATATGCTGGCAATACTTTTGATAATGAAAATCAGCATGAAAAATCATCAGTAACCAGCAGCGATGACAACGACTTTTCATCACTCTGTGCCACGATAAAAAGTAAGGTAACCTCGCGTATAGGTAATGCTCACATAGAGATTATTGACGAGTCGTACAAACATGCTGGGCATGCCGGCAGTTCCGGATACACGGTATCGCATATTCGTATGACGGTGATATCTGATTATTTCAACCTTATGAACAAACTTCAACGGCATAGGTTACTGCATCAGATACTGGAATCTGAATTCAAGAAGGTTCACTCTATTACTTTTCACCTTGTAACTGAGAAAGAAGCCGCCTTTTAAGGCACGATCTGCGAATACCTTACCACTCCTCAATATTCAGTAGCTCAACAATGTATTGTCTGCACATGCCATATAGCTTATAGACTTTGCTTACTCAGCTCATTCATAAATACCTGTTGCACATAGCATAGACAAACCTAGGTCGCCCCGCGCGACACCACGGATTAAAACATTTAACAATAGATGTTATCTCTAACATACAGTCCTTCACCAAACGCAACTGCAACACTTTGAGAAATTGTTGTCAAAATATACGCATGCTTACCGCAATGTACGCTGCAAACTTTCATAACCTCAAAAACACAAAGTATTCAGAGAACCCACACAAAGGCATATAGCGAACAAATCTTAGCGCAAAGTTTGAGTGCGAGCAGTTTGGCGCACAATAGCCCGTTTCAGCCGTTTGGTATAGAACGTATCTAGGCGACAGAGCATCACAATATAATGACTCAACATCACACTAGCGGAGATCTGTTGATTAACAAATGCTGTGTAAATTAGGGCACCCGCGGCAACCAGCCCATCCACGTCGGCTATAAAGTAAATACAGCTCACAACTAAGTCATTATGCGCCCTTTCACTGCACGCAGGGAAACTAACATTCTAAAAAACTGCAAGTGCCATGGTAACGCGGGACATATCTCCCAAAAACCATACTGTGATGTCACTTATTCCGCTGCAGCACGAGTAATTATTTTCATGCACAGAATGACTTTGTCACAGGCTGAAACTGCGTAGTACCATTAACAGTTACTTCGCGTAATTAGTAGCGAGAAAACCCTCTGTTCAGCACGCTATGTTAAGGTACATAAGCACGTACATGAAATATTCCTACCATAGTATCAAATGCCCACACATGCATTCAACGCCATACATGGTGCAGAGCAATGGACACTAGCTCGGGCACCGAGTGGTGATACAAACGCATGCAGCGCCTGGCTGGTCCAGCGATATAACACTGGCCAATTTACAAGAAAAAATACAGAAACCTTACTCTGTAAAAAGTAAATATCCCACAAGACGAAACTAAGGATACAAGACAACACATTTCCACGTTCCATCAGAATTGCGCGTATAGTACTTCCTATCATGCAGTCTATGTTTTCCATCTGTCCAAAATTCCATCGCATGAGGAACAACACGTATCCCACCCCAATATTGCGGCCTTGGGATATCTCTACCCTCAAACTTCTGCCTCATGATCTCCACTTCTGCTAGAAATTTGCCTCTATCCTCCAGTACCCTGGACTGCTTCGAACACCATGCACTTAGTTGGCTATCCCTGGGTCTAGAAGCGTGGTACGCATCCGATTCCGCAGAACTCACAAACGATGCCACACCTTCTACACGCACCTGCCTTTGCATAAACCGCCAATCGAAAACTAACGCTACATATGGGCTGGCTGCCATCTCTTGAGCCTTTCTACTTTCAAGATTGGTAACAAACTCAAACCCGGCATCACTGTACTTCTTCAGCAGTACAACGCGCGCTGAAGGCCTACTTTCAATATCACAGGTGGCAAGAACCATAGCCGCAGGCTCTTTGATGCCTTCAACCTGTAGCATCTCCTCATACCAAGACCCAAATATTATCATAGGATCATCGCATATATTCATGGCGCCCGCTCTCAACAACGCAGATATCAATGTACTACGTACGCATACCACTGCACAGATAAAAACAGAACCCGTCACTGCCACACATAGTAAAGCCCCGCAGCGGACATGCACTGCACACGCTGCTCCAGGATTCTGAACATAATACTACTGCTGGCCCTCTCTTAGCGAGCCAGCAATACAACACCTAATTTTTATTATTGCTGACAGGTCAGATCACAAACCCCTAGCTTCATCTTCCCAGGTACGTATCTACAAACTGATTTATAACCGAGTAGTTATCTTCTATGATCCTATCAGCATCCTGTTGGAGATCTCGTATGTTTTTCTTGGATGCATTGGTAAAGTCGTAACTCGCATGCTTCAATATCCCTGTGACCCTCATGTACCGTTCCTTACCAAGTATCCTGACCATTTGATAGTCCACAGCTTCCATTCCCGCATCAAGAAAAATAGGGGCAACATTAACCGCCCAGAATGTTAGGCTATCCACAACGTTTGTGGGAACTTCCGGCGCATTACCTGTGCCAAGAGACAGAAAGTACACTTTTTCTCCCGGGTATAGGAAGTCTATCGCTGCGTATCCACATGCAGAAGGATTATTCGCCACAAGGCCGCTGTCTATCATTAGGCTTTTTCGGCCGCCTATAACCAACTCCTTGGGTGAGAATATCGTGGGTGCCGCGCACGCAGCCCTTATCACGTCTCTTACCTTCATGTCCTTATATACGTCAACCCAGTTGCGTATCATGCATGTTACGCGCATTCTGACATCATAACTTGGAATCATGAGATGGGACCTCACTTCGCCCATCGTGGTGTCTCCGAAAAAGCGCTTCAGCCTCTTCTCCAAACCTGATGCTGAGAATCTCGACCCGGAAATAACTGAAAAGATCTTTCTTATAACTGAAGGTGAAAATATCGAAGGACCGAACTTGCAGAAGAACTCCAATATGTCAGAAGCTGTATACCTAACTTGGCCTTTTTCATCTCTGAGCGACAACGCCGAAGCTATTATAGCGCCTACGGAGCTACCCACAAACAAGTCAAAAACCTCACCTGCAGGCTTCTGTATTTTCTTCTCTATCTCACATAAGACCTTTGCAGCTATTATGCCTCTTATACCGCCACCGTCGACTGAAAGAATGTATTTAGCCATTTCACACCCACTTTACTTTTGAACATTAGAACATACGACAGGAATACTCTGTGTGACGCTTCAATCCCTTGTAGAACATACGAGGTAAAGGACCCAATTTTCGCGGTCTTAACATCACATGCCATCCTGCATCCTGGCTTCAACAGGCAGCTGTGCACATTTTTTGACATATTCAACACAAACAAGAAAATGCAGCACACCTGCACACGCCTCACGCACACATAACCCAGATCTCAAGCACTCAAGTATAGATTTCCTTAAAATCCTGTGCTGCTATGTTGGGGCCGGACCTACTTTGTTATACGATCTTTAATAAACTCGGAACCAATTTTAAGCCCTGTTTCATTGATGCTATGGCCAAGAAGCTTAAGACCGCTAGCTGTGACAGGAACCTGGTTCTTCCGCAGAAAGTCAACGCACTCTCCGAAGTAACTAAACGGTATTACGCTGTCACATTCACCATGCACAACACAAACACTTGGCTTTGAATTTATTTGAGATTCCAACAGGTGAGGAAATGGTACTGCTCCAGAATAAGCCACAACTGCAGCGCATTTTTCAGCCCTACTCAGTCCTACATACATAGACAACATTGCGCCCTGGGAAAACCCAACCAATGCCAATTTGTCATTTCCAAGACCAAGTGCATCCAACTGCGCATCTATAAACTGGTTTACCATCTCCACAGATCGCATAATTTCTTTAAATGCGGTCTCTTCCTGCATTTCTCTTAGACTCTCAGTAAACCAGGTGAAGCTCGTAGGACAATATCGAAGTGGCGCATGCGGGGCAACAAACTGTACATTGACGAGCCCCAGTTTTGCCATCCCTGGCGCAGCCGCTATTATGTTGTCGCCGCTAGCTCCCCTACCATGCAACATTACAACAAGGCTTTCCACCGCGCTTCCAGAGCGGTAACACGGTCCATTCAACAACGAGCTCATATACAATCCATGGCATCTGCAACATAAAAGGATTATATCAGCAATTATCCCTCGCTCTAGTAATATTACGCGCCACAGGGCAGAACAATCCTGCCATCAATAATGCATACAATACCACACAACGCATGGCACGTGATTCACATAAACCCCTGACGATCCCTTGGCTAACCATCTACGTCGTGCCAGTACACTCTTATCGCCACGACGAGCATGCGTACTGTCCGTGAACTTATACGGCACAGATAAAGAAATACATCTCTTGCGCTGATCAGGCGCCACAAATTCCGGAACACAAAAGTAACATATTCACCAAGAGCCCCTGCGATGCTCAGTTGTCGTTCGATGATACTCATGTTTGCACATAATGCTATCTAAGGCGCAGACTACAAAACTTGCCTCCTGTAGGAGCTATGTGTCGCTCTGTGTAACCAAAACCCAGTTACGACCAAGCGTGCGCCAAAATACAAATTATCATACCAAACCACACAGACCGGCTCTATGCAGATAATTTAGTCTTTGAACCGGTTAAATACACAACGCATACCGGGTGCTATCGGCGGTTAAGCACATATACCCGTTCTTTGCTAGCACAATGCGACTCTATAACACAGATACAATGGCCAGCAATGTGGAGCGGCGTTAACTGTTAAATTAGCCTCATATCGGTATATAACGTATTGCCCGTTGATTTTTATTAGTGACGAGGCACTACATGGCGTCTTGAATTTATGCCGTGCCTACAAATGCAGGGTCTAGTCTTTAGCTAACTCCGGTACAAAAACACTGCAGTGTTCCAGAAATAACACTCATTTCACCGAAAAATGCAATGATACCGTCCATGGGCAGCATGGTCCATCTAGCGCTAAAACTGCGGCAACCAGTAAGTTCCTTTTTTCCGCTGTGAATCACGAATGTATATTGCATACATACACAGCTAGCAGGCACCTGCGCATGACTCTGGCATACTACATGACGTGCCACGACGGTTCTTTCCCTCTGCATCTTCCATATAGGTGTATCAAAGCGCCTTCTTATTGTTTTTCCCGAACCGCTTCTCACGTATACCTGTTACGCGCCACTATTGCCACTTATGTAGGCAGTGAGTAGGAGAATCACGTCTGTATAGTACATTTGAAGACACATCTGTAATCCGGTCTGCACACAGGTGGAAGAAACAACATTGGGCTGGAACGTTGCCATACAACTCAGCATAACAGTAAGCCCTGCAAAAGACAATTGAGGCCTATCTCTGTTTACGAACCACTTTGGCCTAAAATGAGTATGTGCACGGAGCTGCAATCCACATGGGAAACGCTTCTAGCGGCATCATTCTTGATGTTGTCAACAACGTTAGCTAATAGTACGCCCCGCAAATGGTCCATCTCGTGTTGTATACACCTTGAAAGCCAATTGTATGCCCTAATTAGACACATGTTACCCGACATATCCATGTACTTTAAGTCCACATGTTCCGGCCTGCTAATACCTATAAGCCCGTAAGACTTTGCCGATAGGCACCCTTCATACAATGTTACATCTTCACCAGAGAAACTTACTATTTCAGGATTGATGCATACTAAACTCTGAGCATTAACGTTGTGAGATCCAGAAATGACCTTAATGTCGCTTGAAACATTAAAAAGCCCACTAAACATATTGATTACGAAGACCCTTATGGCATAGCCCAGCTGAATCGCCGATAGACCCACAGTCTCTCTGCTCTCAGTAATTCTAACCATGTCATTCACTATTTCTCTCGTTGTGCTATCAACTTTCTCCACAGAAGATGATATGGTGTGCAAAACCTTTAACTCCTTCTTATTGTCTACGGACAGAACCCGCATGTTATCCCCTTACAAACAAACTTATGTACAAGAGTGTTAAGCAATTATGGCACCGCAAGGCCATGTTCCCTCACGAATGCTTACTTCTTAAAAAACGTTTACTGGCTAGTATATAAGCGCCAAGTGCAACGAGTAGTATATTATATATAAATATTGGGATGTATTAAAATCGTTGGAATACTTGCCATGCGTTATTTCACCAGCTCCTTGTGAGAGTTTGGCTAGGTATGGTATAGTGTAGAGGTTCTGTGGAGTCAGGGATGTCGCTTTTCCGGTTTAGTAACCCGCTATTTCTAATACCACCCATCGCTGCCCATAGTTTGACGCTTTTTGCTTTGAAGCAGGGTATCTTCAGCAGCGGTATGAGCAAGATGCCAGATTGCCTGAGTACCCAGCCATTGAATTTTAGGGTTAGAACTCCTGTAGGACTTGCAGCCGGTTTTGATAAAAACGCAGAGGTAATTCGTCAAGTTATGTCCCTTGGCTTTGGCTTCTCTGAAGTCGGTACCATTACTAAGAAACCACAATCAAGAGTCAAAGGATCCAGGATTTTTCGCATTCGTGAGAAAAAAGCTGTGATAAATCACCTGGGTTTCAATAACAAAGGGATGAGGCATGTACTGAAAAAGATAGATTCCAAAGACTTAAACAATGTTTTGTTTGGAATCAACGTAGGAATGAGTAGAGAGTGCAATGACCCTCCCAGCGAGTATGCCGAGCTGGTAAGAGGAGTTTATGGTCTGTCGAGTTACATAACCATAAACCTTTCGTCACCCAATACTGCTGGCTTACGGGAGCTACAGCAAAAAAATTACCTAAGTGAGATTTTAGCCGCAGTGCGGGATGCCAGACGTTCAGTAGACCATGCAGAGTCCGTGCCCATAATGTTAAAAATGGGTCCTGACGTTTCTGACGAGACTTTGCAGGATATGGTGGATGAAGTTATAAAACACAAGATAAACGGGCTCATAGTGAGCAATACTACGACAGATTTCGGCTTATTAGGCGAGAACGCGCCGACAAACAAAGGTGGGCTCAGCGGGCAGCCTCTGTTTAGACTGTCAACAAGAGTGCTGGCTGATGTGTATTCAATAACCAGGGGGAAAATCGTCCTTATAGGGTGTGGCGGCGTAAGTACCGGAGCACAGGCATACGAGAAAATAAGAGCTGGCGCATCACTAGTACAGCTTTACACTGCGTTGGTTTATGAAGGCCTGGGCGTTGTTGATAAGATCAACATAGAGCTTGCGGAATTGCTTACACGTGATGGATTCACGAAAGTAGAGCAGGCAGTAGGAATAGATGTACATTGAGTTCAAATGATCGCTGTAGTAGACGTTGGTAATACAAACATAAAGTTCGCGATTTCTGCAGACGGTGAGTTTACACAGTGCTGGCGCATATCCGTAAGCTATGACCGGACTGCTGCGGAGCTTTATGCGATATTGCAGGTATTGGTTGAAGGTACGGGGATCGACTTACGAAAGCTCAAAGGAGCAGCAGTGTCGAGCGTAGTACCATCAGTTAACAACTCTATCAGAGAGCTGTTTGAGAGCTTCCTGGGGGTGACGCCCGTGTTTGTAACATGTGCACATTCACTCGTGCTTGATCTTGGCGTACACTTTGAGCAAAAGTTCATCGGCTCCGACAGGTTTGCTGACCTGGTAGCGGCCCGTACGTCGTGGCCAAATCAGAACTTACTTGTTATTGATATGGGAACCATCACGGTTTTTAACCTCCTAAATAAGGAAGGCTCGCTGTACGGGCAAGTTCTGGCGCCTGGGTTATCCTGCATGACGAAAAGTATGAGTCTAGGTGCTGCTTTGTTACCACAAGTAAACGTGCGCGGTACACCTTCGAAAGTCGTAGCTGGGGATCTTTTATCCGCAATTGAATCGGGTCTGTATTGGGGCTACGTTTCGATGGTCGAGGGCACCATTGCGCGTATTGTTGGCGAGGAAAAAGACAAGTCGCTAAAGGTTGTAGCTACAGGCGGTGGTTCCGTATTCGTGAAATCTTGCCCACATGTATACGCAGTAGATGAACTGCTAACGTTAAAGGGGATACTGCACATCTACACAAAACTACAAATGCTGCATTAGCGCCGTTCTTAATGCAAGTATGGGATTGCTGCCAGAACTGTTCCAACGATACTTGATTCAATATACATAGACCTAGCAATCCAGGACCGCTGCTAGCATTAAATTGGATATTACATACCTGCACAAGACTTCAGATACTGCACTAACGAATTTTCTGGTGGAACGCAGTTTTATCCAATCCTGATCCCATTTGATATTTTGGGCAGTACTCACGGTAATCAAGATACATGCCACCGTAGCTTCGTCTGCATCAACAGGCACATGGAGTATACCTATAAAGCTCCCGAACACGTGGGGTAAACCACATTATCTGCAAAACATATTTTATACAAAGTTGGCGACTGTGGGTTTTTGTTTGCTATGACGACATCGCACTAAGTGATAGAAATAGAACCTACTTCGACTCATAAGCAACATGACGGTCCACCGCAGTTATCCTCAGATTAAGTAGCGGTAACTTTTGCAGAGAGCCCTGAAGCACGGCAGTAAGTTACTTGATGCAGAAAGCTCTGCAAATCCTATCGTCACTCTCTGAGACCCCAGAAAGCAATGTGTTATCAAGCGCAAGTACCTTAACCTTCCCTTCAGCCGTAGTACCCATACCGATAGTGCCTGGCGTTATGGTTATGGAGTTTGACAGGACAAAGAGACCCAAGCCACTTCTTTGGTTTGTGTCCACCACAGTAACCACGGGGCTATCGTCCAATTTACTAGATAAGAAAACCCTCTTGGTCACATACAGTGTAGACGACGCAATCTGCCCCACGAGCCACACAGAGTACAAAAGTACATTCTTTGCACAACGCACCCCGATAGAACAACCTTGCGGAAGCGCGCGATAATCATCTACGGGCATTGACCCAGATATATGGTTCTGTAGTAATACAGATAGCGCAGCACTAATGATTCCCGCCGTTACGAAAAAGGTATCGAAATAACCAGAAAAAACTAGCCAAATGCATATCTGTACAACAAATGACCACATTGCACACAACTTGCCGAGAACAACATGTTCTGATGATACATAAATGCGCTTATAATCCTAGCACTTACTGAACAACATACTGTTTTATCATCGGTTGCTATAATACACATACATGCACAATATGTCTTGATGCCTCTCGTATAATAGGCTTCGACACGCGTTATGCCATTGGTAGTGCCTTGTTGTAAAAAACAAAATAACGCAATTTGGTTGCTGCACATCGCAGACATTTATGACGCCTTCTGTTATGTGCATATAAATTGACTCACTTTTTCTGCGCTATTATGCATTACATACATATGCCTTTCGTGGCGGATTTGCGTTCTATACCACTATTAAATTGCCTCTACACTACACCCTGGCATACTGTGCAGCAACTTGTATAATGCTGCCATACCTGTTACGTAAAACTGGTTTTGTGTCTTGATGTGGAGAAGGTGGTCTTTGTGCTTGAACATGTATTAAAAGAAAGATTAAAGTCTATAGACGGCGCAGGGCTGCGCAGAAAACTCGAAAACTACACGCTACATGAATCCATAGCGGGTCGTAGAGTGCACACAGACCACGAAGAAGAGCTCCTCTCTTTTTCTTGCGATGATTATATGGGGCTGTCAACACACGAATTGGTAAAACAGGCAGCGACAGATGCGGTAAACCTGTATGGCGTAGGGGCTAGGGCTTCAAGAATAAGTACCGGAAACCATACCATGTATGCGGAACTTGAAGAAAAACTAGCCAAAATGCACAATACAGAATCTGCTTTAGTATTCAGCAGTGGCTACCTAGCCACTATAGGGTGTATCTCTTCGTTGGTGGGTCATCGCGACATGATACTAACAGATAGAATGGCCCACCCTTCACTACTTGACGGCGCAAAGCTGTGTGGCGCAGAAATTTACCAGTTTGACCATAACGATGTCACACACTGTGACAAATTAATGAACCAGTACAGAAAGTCGCATGAAAACTGCCTGCTCTTGGTAGAAAATGTTTACGGAATGAGTGGTAATATCGCACCTGTTGCAGAGTTACACGCACTTGCCAAACATTGGAACTCCTGGATAGCAATTGATACAGCGCATGGCTTTGGCATGTTTAGCACACAGCAACCCGATGTGTATATAGGGACTCTTTCTAAAACTTTGGGATCGCTTGGCGGGTATATCTGCGGGTCAAAAACTGTAACAGAATATTTGCTGAACACCGCAAATAGCCTTGTCGGCACCACAGCATTGCCACCGTCGGTAGTGGCTGCCGCAAGCACTGCGCTGGACTTATGTCAGTCACAGTTAGGCATACCAATAAGGTTCGCCCGTGAGTTTTGTCAAACGTTAGAACTACCTGAGCCACAAAGTCACATAGTGACTCTAATCATGAAAACAAACCAGAGCGCCCTTAACGCCGTGCAGTCTTTGGTTAGAAATGGGATGCTCGTTTCAGCAATTTGTACTCCTATAGTACCAAGCCCTAGGCTAAGATTTGCCTTCACCGCCACTCACAAGCTGATTGATATACATAGACTTTGCTCTGTCTTAAAACGTGAGGGCATACTATCGGATTGCATAGTATCTTCGTGACATTCGGTGCTGGTTTAAAACCCTCGCTTTCTGGTGGGCAGCATTTATGTAACCGCAGGCTTGCGAGTTGACGCTTTGCACGAAAATCCCCAAGAACAGAGCCTTATGTATTACGTGCTGTAGTGGCACATAGTACGTTCATATAAGAACCTTCATGATAGCAGTACCCAGCCGCCGTATTCTGCTCTGAAATATGAAAATGGCACCACGGTGTGAGTACGTGAGAACCATTTCGGCCTCATAGTACACACGTACGTAACGCGGAGCACGGGTCTGATAAAACTCTCCTCGTTGGAAGAACATTTTTATCGCATTGGATTTACACCTGCGTATACTTGCCAGAACGATCTCAAATAATATTCACAATAAAGCGTGTTATGTTCCCATGCGTACATATAAATGATCTATCATAACTCTGGGCACATGGATGTACCGGACTGTGCAGTATTTACATACTAACAGTATGCGTTTGTCTAATTCGTGCCATTTGTGGTCAAGTCATAACTTTACCATTGTGTCTACAACGTTCAGGGCCATGGCTGCAAGTTTTAACATTACAAGACTCCGCATAGCTGCGTGGTGCATATATATGAAATGCAAAATTGTAGGTTGATCAAATTCTCCTAGTCGGTCCGCGTCTCTGCCGCACTCGTATTCATGTCCACGTCACGAATTCTCAGAATCGCCCCGAATTTTATTAAGCGTGATTAGATATGCCGAAAGTACGTTGCTACATTACACCCAGGCAGGTTGTGTGAGAAGCCCCCTATTTGCATGCGCACAGCAATGTGAGGCGTACTAGAAACCTCTCACCAGCTTACCAACACAAGTGGCCTTACGAAACAAATTACGGGAAACCATAAAGTACACACCGCGCAGTGAAAAACGCTGGCACCATATTCTCAGCGCTAATAAAGGGAAGCTGATGCACCAACCACAATGCCTGTCAGGCATGCTCATTGGCACATAACTAAACACACCTCAAAATGGGGCAACTGTTGCTCAAAGTGTCTTTTATCCAGGCATCGTACAACACACAAGAAACTCTTCTCTTACTACCGCTGGAGCGCGTGCCACCGCGACATTAAATCGACTTGCAAATCGTACTACGCAAAAGTAGCAGCCTTGCTGGCACATCCAATACCGTAAGTCACAAAACAAATTTTTATTGGTGCAACAAATGCGCCATGATTACATATGGTATCTTTATAGAACTTTGAACAAAACCTCTGGGTAATTGTACCTATTATTCTTCTGTTGCGCACATGCCATAAGTAGACCATAAGCTTGTCACTAACACTTCGTGCTGTCACTATAGCTTAACAACTTGAAATGTTGGTTGTCCTATGCCGCGAGATTGTGTAGAGTGTTTGAGGGCATTATTTTGTGGGACCGTGGCTCAGTAGGATAGAGCGTTAGATTCCTAATCTGAAGGTCGTGCGTTCGAATCGCACCGGTCCCACGAGTCTCTGCTATACTCTGGGGGTGAATCCGTGTACGTTTCTCATACTTTGGAGGTATATCTCCTGCTGTTCGTAGACGCTTTTGTAGCGTCTCTTGTTTTGCCGCTCAGCAGGCTTACAGCTTTCAACATCATGTGTTGTTTTGGCGGTTACAGCGCAGCAGTTTCGATCTTCGTAGGTGCGCTTGGTGCATCCATTGGAGGCATCATTAACTGCTTCTTAGGGAGACTGATATACCTGGCAAGGATGGTGTATCACAAACCTCAGAACCCTGTGGGTCTGCCAAGGTTCGTTTGTGCGACATTGATATTGTTACTTGGTTCACTGGCATGGCTATATCTGGTTGGTGCCCTAGTCAATGTGTTGTGTGGGTATTTCAGGGTAAAGTTCAGATACGCATGTTGCGCAGTTTTTCTGTCATATCTCGTGCACTTCATCACGCAAGTATTACGTGGCGACTGTCTTCTGAGCTAGAAAAGCACAGTAGCTTCGCCAAACGCGCTGTACGTAAATCCTCGAGCCATGGGCGGCTAATGGAAAGTGGCGTGACGGAATAAAAAACGCGAAACAGATGGAACAAAATTTTAGTCTTTCTTCGAAAGTTTTTCGTCGAACGTGCGGCATATCATCTCTGCAGCCCTACAAATAGAAGAGCTACACGATGTCCGACTCACGTACTTGGAGCATGCACAATAAAGCAACAGCTCTACCACACCATTTTTGCCCTCAATCTTGTAACAACGCTAGATAATGGTACACTGCTACGAACCTGAAATCGCACATTGTCGTAATTTTCACAGAATCTTACCTAAGTTTAGAATGATCCATGAGCTCCTTCTCCGGTCCAGTACTTCACTCTCAATCTTTTGGCATTCTCAGCAAAATTGTACTTCACCAGTAGCGAAAGTAGACTACACGGAATCACAATGCCATAGCCGCACATAATCCCCTTTTCCACAAAAAAGCACATTACATTCCTACACGTAACATCCCAGTGAAACAATTTTTGATGTAGAAATACAGAAGATTACATGCCAGCTATGCGCAATAATCGACTCGTGAGTCGCTACTCTTGGCTTATTGCACCTTATCTACAATGCCCAGACCCGTTACCTGCATACAATGTGTACGGCGCAACGCGACAATGTGTACGCTCGGGTTGTATTAGACTAACGCTGTCAACGTTTACATTATGTAATATCCGCCCACGAAGACTATACCTAGAGGTACGCTTAACTTCAGATCTACCCCCATTAAGTAACGCAGAATCTCGCGCAGAGCATCGGTCTCGTTCTGATATTAGCCCACCAGGATAACTAAATACTGCGCCCGTCCTGTTCGGAGTAGATCCAGTAAATACGTTGCCAAAATTATTCCCCTGAACTACGGGAACATCCTGTTTCTTTCCGAATTGTCGCACGAGAACCACTGTGCCACAGTTGTCTCCTGAAACAACTAAACTTCCTCCACATACGGAAATTCTTCCGCTTTTTTGAACTTCCTTAACAGAGATATACGGTGTTCTGACGCCACACACCACTGGGGCAGCCACTGCAGATAGACTTCCCGCAACGCTGCCTAGCACTATGAGACTTCTACTACCCATGTCTAGTGTCACACCTTTAGGTACATCTGCACACACATATATTTCCCCATACTCTTCAGTGCTGGGCTTTCCGTACGATTTCGCATATTTTTTCGGCATGAAGGAAGTGCTCCCATGTGTTTTGAAAACACATAACGTTAAATCTGGCACAGATTTCTTCGTTCTACCGTAACAAGAAGCGCTACTACGCGTAGATTCTATCCTAACTTCCCGTTGGAATGTTGAGTCACTAAGATTTTGTCCCATAGCCTCTGATGCATAAGCTGAGAATGCCCTATCGTCTAGAAGGTTTGGACAATCTCTCACAAGAGCTTCCGTATATTCACTTCTTGTCTGCGCGTTGACGGAGTGTATAGAGCTGTGCGCAAAACTGAGCGTTTCTATCATTTTTTTGTCATCCTGACATAGGATTCTTATATCCTCTGACAGCTGGAACACAACAGTTTTCGGAGCCCGTGGATCAAAGCTTCTAGAGTGTTCTGCGTAATTAAGGTCAAGAATTTTTTCGTTTATATTAGCAGCTGCAACCTTGTAGCGCTTTCTAAAGTCTCTCAATTTTTTTCTTATATTAGCCACACATGAATTGATATCTTCATGTTTAATTATGCTTTTTATAACGGTTCTGTAGCATATGTCATCAAGACTATGGTCAGTACACGCAAATCTAAGCCTGCTAATGGCGTTTACTATCTGCATCATATTATCCTCTACTTTTTCGCGGAAGACGCGCCTTTGAGTTTGAACGACACAGTACCAGTTCAAAACACCATCCAGGTACATATTACGTTTTAATGCAACTCTAAAAAGGCACACGCAAAAGACACTTGATTCAGACGCTACTATTTATTTTTTTCCGTGAATTTCCTAAAAATTTACATTGTCGCTGTGCCGCAAATGACAAAACACTTGTGGCCCACACGCTAAGCGTTATCATGATATACGATTTTTCCTAAATAAGCTACATAAAATGCACATTTTATATACTTTAACTAAACAATGCACATACTGTCCTAATGTTTGGCGCTATGCATTTTCGGATATATACTGCAGTATATGCACACTTTTTGTTCATGGTTAACTTTTTTTACGAAGATTTGTTGGAGCCACAACCGGGCTCAGTTGTCGTCGGAGTTGACGAAGTTGGATACGGAGCACTTGCTGGCCCCGTGGTCGCCGCGGCTGCATATATACCAGATCGCAATGCCGACTATGTCGCAAATATAAAAGATTCGAAGGCTTTGTCGTCCACAAAACGCGAAGCTATATTCGAAGAGTTGAAGTTGCATGCTGTGTTCGGAGTGGGCTCTTCCAATGTTGAAGAAATAGAAGAACATAATATCCTAGTTGCGTCACACATGGCCATGAGGCGCGCTTTGGACAACCTATCCCTTTGCTTGGGCAAAATAGATCTCGTGCTAGTGGATGGAGTAAGAAACTTAGACTCAGCTTGGAGGACCGAAGCTATAGTGAAAGGCGACAGTTTAAGCAAATCTATAGCTGCAGCTTCTATAGTGGCAAAAGTTACCCGAGACAGACTTATGTCTACTTTACACACTCAATTTGCAGAATACGCCTGGAACAAAAACTGCGGTTACGGCACAAAAGCTCATATGGAAGCACTCTCAGTTCATGGTATTACCCCTCATCACAGACGCACATTTTCGCCAGTTAAAAATTTGGCTCAGCACTCACTGCAAAATGTTCACAGTTGATTCGATTCATCCGCACACTTTTACCAAATACCATTGAAATAATATGGAACAAATGGAAGTAGTCTCCGCATAAAACTATACGATTGGAAACCGATACGTAATGCTCAGCTGAGACATTAAAGTAGTGTGTGCCAACTTTTTTCATATGGCTGCGCATGCTGTCACACATAGCAAGATCGAAGTGCACACTGTTACCACTGCCAGAAAACGCTAAATCGCACACAAGGTTTAATGACACCGCATGTGAAGCTGGATGCAGTGTGCGTAACAACTGCACACTATTTATAGCCTGTGGGCCGCACCGTACAGGGTTCTCAACTCCGCACAGAAAGATACAGTCCAACGCCCTATACAATACGTTCCACAACCCATCAGAACGAGAATGCGTCTATGGAGCACTACGATACAGAGTAATGTGAACTGACAAATATGCCGTTATTTCACAATCCGGAACATAGCTCTACAAACAAAACGACAACGCCAGTGTGATTACCGTAGTGTACCGCCAAAAGCAGCCATGCAGTGCTATACATTGACCTAACGTTCGTTATCAATAGATAATGGCTAATAATACCGGATATGCAGAGATACCCTAGCACATAAGATAATCCTATTGCCGGAATGTCCACTTGGAGCGTAACATCCACGCGGCACAAAATTGAACCGTGCAACGGTAGCTGCTTGGGCTTCAGAGTAACACACATCTGGCACACAAACCCTGGACAACTACCTAGCCGAAACATCTATGGCACATTACAGGTACAACTCGAAGGTATAACTCTGATCCTCTTCTAACGGGCTAACCTATTTGTACCCAGTGCCCACAAAGGGAAAAACTGCTGCAAATTCGTACTTTGCGCACTACATATTTCTGTCTAGACACCCCTCAGTGACTCTAAGCTACATAGTAGCTAACCGTCGGATCATAGGCGAAAGGCATCACCATCGTGCGCTACTTACTAATACGCGCTATTCTGATGTTATTCCAACCCTAGAAAAATTATTTCTTGTTACTCTAAGCTGCACCAAGCATGATCACGCGGCACACACCGGGCGCTATGAAAACAGAAAAACCCATCACTGACCATATACAGGCAATCGCTTCGTGAAATCCATTGCAGCAACTGTATGATGAATAGTTGTCACCAGGGCCACACACCCTGCATCACCGCTACATATAAACCCAGACAGCTCAGGTAACCACAGAGTATCACTTGAAAAAGCAAACAACAGCTCCACCCAGAGGGCACTAGCGCCTGACTAGGTCAAGCGCACAAACTGCACCTCGCACTTCACTCCTTGGCACGCTACCCAACTAACCGAGGCTACCGTAAAGTGCGCTAATATTTTCTAGTAGTCCACTACTGAACCGCCTATATCGAGATCTCCTCCCGATGACCCACTAATATCTTCAACCAAGCCATCTCCTAGATCCCCCATGATTTCACGGAGCTCGCTGTTATAGTATGTAGCGTAGTCAGACTGATCAAGCATAGACAGCTTCTTGATCTTGTTCATGACAAACCCAGTACCCGCAGGTATGAGACGCCCAACAATAACATTTTCCTTCAATCCATAAAGAGAGTCTTCCTTCCCAGAAAAGGCTGCTTCCGTTAACACCTTAGTGGTCTCCTGGAACGACGCCGCAGATATGAAGGAGTTGGTATCCAGACTCGCTTTGGTAATACCCTGCAAGATCGGCACGTAAGAAACCTTCTTCTTACCAGCCTCTTCAAGCTTCCTATTCAGCCTCATCACCTCTTCTCTTGAAACATGCTCACCAACCAGATACATCGTATCTCCAGGTTCAGTTATCTCAACCTTCTGTAGCATCTGCCTGAGAATGACTTCAATGTGCTTATTGTCTATTTTAACACCCTGCAGCCTATACACCTGCTGTATTTCAGATATCATATAGCTCGCCAAGGCTTCCGTTCCCAATACTCTGAGTATATCGTGCTGATCAGGGTCACCATCCATAAGAAGATCCCCCTTATGAACAAAATCTCCCTCGTTTACAATGGTGTGCTTACCCTTGGGAACCAAGTACTCAACCACAGACAAGCTCTTGTCAACAGGCCTGATAAATATACGCCTCTTGGAACGGTAATAATCTTTCCCAAATTCCACATATCCATCAACATCGCTAACAATCGCGTGTTCCTTAGGCCTACGAGCTTCAAACAGCTCAATAACTCTCGGCAAACCACCGGTAATATCACGGGTCTTTATTGATCCTCTAGGTATCCTGGTAATAACATCACCAGCATGCACCCTCTGCCCGTCCTGTACGTTTAGAACCGCACCTATAGGCACGAAGTAGCTTGCCTCAAGATCATTAGACAACGTCACCACTGCCCCATCGTCATCCAACAAGACCAATCTGGGTCGCAGATTAGCACCCTGCAAGTGCATCTTCCAGTCCACAACCACCCTGTTGGAAATACCGGTGGACTCATCAAGCACTTCGTTTATAGATACGCCGTATATGAGATCCACATACTTTACAGTACCAGTCTTCTCAGTGATTATCGGTATAGTATACGGATCCCACTCAGCTATTTTTTCCATCATATTAACTGACTGTCCATCAGTGACGTACAGCTTCGCTCCATACGGCACACTATGTCTCATTTTCTCATTTCCAACACTATCTGAGAGAACGACTTCGCATGACCTACTCATGACTATCTGATTGCCGTATTTGTCGGTTACCACATTGCTGTTGAGCAACTTAACATTCGCATCCATCAAGGCTATCAAGTTCGATACCTCAACACCACGCATAGCCGTACCACCAACGTGGAATGTTCTCATTGTGAGCTGTGTACCAGGTTCACCCACGGACTGCGCCGCTATCACACCCACAGCTTCACCTATAGATACCAAATCACCTATTGCGAGATCCCTTCCATAGCACAGAGCACATATACCCTGCTTAGACTCACATGTAAGCGGTGAGCGAACTCTTACCGCATCCAAGCCAGCTACTCTTATCTTTTCTATCTTGCTTTCATCTATCAACTCACCCGCACTGAACAAAAGCTCACCCGTTACAGGATTATACGTGTTCACCGCAGCAACCCTACCTAAGACCAAGCCGTCAAGAGTGGCCACAACAACCCCTCCTTCCACCACAGCCCGAGCCACTACGCCACCGCTGGTTCCACAGTCATGCTCAACCACCGTACAGTCTTGAGCAACATCAACTAGCCTACGAGTCAAATACCCTGAGTTAGCAGTCTTCAAAGCAGTATCCGCTAAACCCTTACGTGCACCGTGCGTAGAATTGAAATACTCAAATACGCTCAACCCTTCTCTAAAATTCGAAATGATTGGAGTTTCTATAATCTCACCCGAAGGCTTGGCCATAAGACCTCTCATTCCCGCAAGCTGCTTCATCTGAGACGCAGAACCCCTAGCACCAGAATTGGCCATCATGTATATCGAATTAAGCTTACCCTCTTCATCGCTCAGAGATATAGCCTTCATCATATCCCTAGCTATAAGGTCGGTACATTTAGACCACTCGTCCACCACCTTGTTGTAGCGCTCACTCTTGGTGATCAAACCATCCTGATACTGTATGGAAAACTCCCTAATTTTCTCACTAGCATCCTCAACGTGTGCGGCCTTGGTATCTGGAATAATCATATCCTTACAACCAAACGATATGCCCGACTGCGACGCGTACCTAAACCCTAAGGACATCAGCTTGTCTGAAAACTCCACAGTCTCTCTCTGGCCACAGCTTCTGTACACCAGATCAACAATGGAAGTGATTTCCTTTACGGTCAGAACCTGATTCACTAAATCAAAATTGAGATCCTTATGCTTCGGAAATATTTGCCACAGGACAAGCCTACCAGGCGTAGTCTCTATGACCTCCGTCTGAACAACACCATCTTCTATGCCCTTCTGCATCCTGAACTTTATCTTTGAGCAGGTATGCACAATACCTTCGTGCAGCGCGTATTCCACATGGCTGAACTCTGCAAAAGTTTGCACTTCATGATCCGCAGGATTACCCTCCTGCAACGTTAGATAATATATGCCCAAGACTATATCCTTGGACGGCACTATTATCGGCCTACCATTAGATGGACTGAGAATGTTATTAGTCGACATCATGAGGACACGAGCCTCAAGCTGAGCCTCAAGAGACAATGGCACGTGAACCGCCATTTGGTCTCCATCGAAGTCAGCGTTAAAAGCACTACAAACCAACGGATGCAGCTGGATCGCCTTACCCTCTATCAACACAGGATCGAACGCCTGAAGCCCCAACCTGTGCAAAGTTGGCGCCCTATTCAATAGAATAGGATGCTCCCTTATAACTTCGTCCAAAACATCCCACACATCAGGCTTTTCACTCTGGATCATTTTATTTGCCAACTTCACAGTCGGCGCTATCCCGTACATCTTAAGTTTAGAACAGATAAATGGCTTAAACAGCTCCAGAGCCATTTTCTTCGGAAGCCCACACTGATGAAGTTTTAGGCTAGGACCAACAACAATTACAGACCTACCTGAGTAGTCTACGCGTTTACCCAATAAGTTCTGCCTAAACCTACCTTGCTTGCCCTTTAGCATGTCGCTAAGAGACTTCTTATACCCCATGCTACCAGCCCTACTAGACACATAGCTGCGCCTACTGCTGTCAAACAGAGCATCAACCGCTTCCTGTAGCATCCTCTTTTCGTTCCGGATCATAATAGCCGGAGGATTCAGCTTAAGCAGTTTTTCCAACCTATTGTTACGATTTATGATGGTTCTATAGTGGTGATTAAGATCAGAAACTGCAGGCCTACCATTTTCCAGCGATACCAACGGCCGCAAATCCGGCGGAAGTACAGGTATTACGGTCAGAATCATCCACTCAGGCCTATTTCCCGACTTAATAAAATTCTCTATAAGGCGCAACCTTTTGACAACCTTCTTCCGCTTCATTTCTGAAGTCGTGGATTCCAGCTCGTTTCTCAAACCAGCCCTAATAGCCTCAAGATCAAGGCGGGTAAGAAGCTCCTTTATAGCCTCAACACCTGTGAGCGCAAAGAACCCATCTTCGCCGTACGCATCCCTCGCCTGATTGTAAACACTCTCACTTATGACCTCCCCCTTCGAAAAAGGAGTTGCCACAGGATCAATAACAACAAACTCGCCACTGTAGAGTATACTCTCAATGGACTTTAGTGGCATATCTAAGAGAGCACCGATGCGAGATGGCAAAGATTTCAGGAACCATACGTGGGCCACGGGAGAGACAAGCTCTATATGCCCCATACGCTCCCTCCTCACCTTCGAAGAGGTAACCTCGACGCCACATTTCTCACAAACAATACCCCTGTAGCGCTTCTTCCTGTACTTACCACAAAGGCATTCATCGTCATTTACAGGGCCAAAAATTTTCGGGCAAAAAAGCCCTCCTTTTTCCACCTTGAAGGTGCGATAGTTAGTAGTAGAGATATCCTTTATCTCTCCATAAGACATAGCTCTGATACTGTCAGCGCTAGCTATGGATATGCAAATCTTATCGAACGACTGCGCTATACTAGTATAGCCATACAAATCCAATGTCTTCATACTGTAAATCCCTACTCCACTTCGCTATTAGTAAATTCTTTATCCTGCTTCAGTACAACGTTAAGACACAAAGAACGCAACTCCTTGACCATAACGTTAAACGATTCAGGGATACCACACTCAAAGTTGCTATCACCCTTAATTATGGATTCGTAAATTCTCACCCGGCCTACAATATCATCAGACTTAACAGTAAGCATTTCCTGCAAGGTATAAGCAGCACCATAAGCCTGAAGAGCCCAACATTCCATTTCACCAAATCTCTGGCCACCAAAGTGAGACTTACCCCCTAAAGGCTGCTGAGTAACAAGACCGTACGGACCAACAGATCTTGCATGTATTTTGTCATCCACCAAGTGATGAAGTTTCAACATGTATATGTATCCTACAGTAACCTTACGATCAAACTTCTGCCCTAACCTTCCATCATATAAATCAACCTGCCCTGAAGGATCAACGTCAGCCAACTCCAAAAGTCTAGAAATCTGTGAATCCTTAGGACCCTCAAATACCGGAGCAGCCATCGGAACACCCTTCCTCAGCCTGCGCGCAAACCTGAGCAGATCCTCATCAGACATAGAGGCCACGTCTTCACACAGCTTCTGTCCTTCATACACCTGAGATAAAAAGCTCCTCACCTTATCCGCTATAGCGCCTCCTTCCTCATCCTGATCCAGTATTCTACCGAGTTTCTTACCAAGGTTTACGGAAGCCCAGCCTAGGTGAGTCTCTAGGATTTGCCCTATGTTCATACGAGAAGGCACACCCAAGGAGTTCAAAATAAGGTCAACCGGAGTACCATCTTCCAAATGCGGCATATCTTCAACGGGAACTATTCTAGAAATAACACCCTTGTTCCCGTGTCTACCCGCCATCTTATCGCCCGGCTGCAGGTTGTGCTTCACAGCAACAAAGACCTTTACAATAGTAAGAACACCCTGTGGCAAATCATATCCGTAATTAAGCTTATCTATCTTCTGCTCAAACTTGCTATGAGCCTCCGCAACTATCTCATCGAACCTGCCCTTCATCTCAGAAACTTTAGCCGAAACCTTAGAATCAGCCAGCCCCATATCCCACAATACCTTGGCAGGCTCTGCAGCAAAAAAGGCATCCATATCTGCGTAACCACTAGGAACATCGCAAGCACCGCGCAGTAGCTTCTTCAGCTCATCATTGAAGTACTCACTAACAACATCTATCTCGTAGTCCCTTTCCTTCATGAAGTTACTGATTTCGCTCTGCTTTATAAGAAGAGATCTATCGTTTTCCTCAACACCCCTTCTTACAAACACATGAACATCTATTACTGTGCCTTCGACATCGGGCGGCAGGTATAGAGACGTGTCAACACAGTCGAACACCTTTTCCCCAAAGATCGTCACGAGTAGTTTAGTCTCCGGAGGAAGTGAAACAGGCGGCCTAGGGGTAACCTTACCCACAAGCACGCTTCCAGAAGAAACCTCAGCACCAATATTCACTATACCAACGTCGTCAAGATGACTCAGGCTCTCCTCATTCACATCGGGAACAGATCTCATAATTTTCTCCGGCCCCAAAGGAGTGTCCCTAACCACACACTCAAATTCCTCTATGTGAATAGAAGTGAACACGTCCCTCTTCACAACGTCACTGGACATCACAATGGAATCCTCAAAGTTGTAACCTTGCCACGACATGAACGCCACCAAAACGTTCTTACCAAGAGCAAGCTCACCCCTGTCAATAGCGGCACCATCCGCTATTACATCGTTAGCCTTGACGTAATCACCTATCTTAACTATCGGCCTCTGATTTATGCACGTATTGTGATTGGAACGCTGAAACTTCCTCAGTTTGTATATGTCAACACCAAGGTACTCATCTTTGTTCTTGTCAAACGCCCTAACAACGACGTACGAGCCATCAACTCTGTGCACTATCCCATCGCGCTTAGCAAGAACAACAGCGCCTGAACCCGCCGCTACCACTGACTCCATACCTGTGCCTACCAACGGAGCTTCAGCCTTTAGCAACGGCACGGCCTGCCTCTGCATGTTCGAACCCATAAGCGCACGGTTCGCGTCGTTATTCTCTAGGAACGGTATAAGAGATGCTGCCACGGATACTATTTGCTTTGGCGAGACATCAACATAGTTAACATCCTCGCTCTTGACCATGACAAAATTACCACCATGACGACAATACAGCATGTCATCAACAAAGCGGCCATTCTCATCCAGCGCAGCTCCAGCATCTGCGATGTAGTAATCTCCTTCCTGAGTGGCAAGCAAGTACTCAACCGTATCCGTAACAACGCCGTCCACAACCTTTCTGTACGGACTTTCTATGAACCCATATTTGTTTATCTTAGCATATATAGCGAGACTGCTTATTAAGCCTATATTCTGCCCTTCAGGAGTTTCTATAGGACATATTCTACCATAGTGAGTCGGGTGCACATCTCGCACTTCAAACCCTGCTCTCTCCCTAGTTAACCCACCTGGCCCCAATGCAGACAGCCTACGTTTGTGAGTCACCTCCGATAGCGGATTCGTCTGATCCATAAATTGGGATAGCTGAGAAGAACTGAAAAAGTCCTTCAATACCGTAGCCAAAACCTTGGGATTAACAAAATCACACGGCATCGCGTTGTCAAAATTAACCGATGACATGTAATCCATTATCATGCGTTCAAGCCGGAGTATTCCAACCCTAAACTGATTTTCTATAAACTCCCCTACAGACCGCACTCTCCTATTACCTAGATGGTCTATATCATCTACCACCCCTTCACCGTCACGCAACAGAACCAACTTCTTGATGACGTGCACTATGTCATCGTTAGTCAGTACAGTCAGGCTCTCATCCACATTCAATCGCAAATGGCTATTGAGCTTGATCCTACCAACAACGGACAAGTCATATCTTTCTGGTTCAAAGAACAGCCCACGGAAGAATGATTTCACAGATTCCAGATTAGGAGACTCCCCGGAACGTAGCACCCGATAAATCTCAAACAGGGCGTCCTCTTGCGTTATATGTCTATCTAAGAACAACGTATTCAGAACGTAAGGCCCAACAGTGAGAAAATCAATGTTTAGGAATGCTATCTCGCTAATGTCAAACAGCTCTAACTTTACTATATGCTCGGAAGATATTACCTCTCCGGCCGATATGATAACAGAACCGCTACTAGGGTCCACCAGATCAGTAGCGACATACATACCAGCAATACCTGAGAATGGCACAAGATATTCCTGCAATCCATCCGCTTGTAGCTTCTTGGCCACCCGCAAGGTTATTCTAGTATTCGCCTTGACCAGAACGTTACCATCCGAATCCATAAGATCATAAGGCAACCTCACTCCCTTGAAGCGATCTACAACAAACGGTACCTTCCAACCCTTATCACACCTCACGTACACAACTTTGTCGTAAAATGCGTCTAGAATGTCGTTATTCGACATCCCAAGAGCCTTGAGCAAGTACGACACAGGAAGTTTGCGCTTTTTATCGATGCGGAAGTAGATGATGTCTTTTATATCAAACTCAAAATCAAGCCATGAGCCCCTATATGGAATTATGCGCGCAGAGTAAATGAGCTTACCTGAGCTGTAAGTTTTACCCTTGTCGCTATCAAAAAAGACGCCAGGAGATCTATGCATCTGAGAGACTATTACGCGCTCGATTCCGTTGATAATGAAAGTCCCATATGAGGTCATCATAGGCAAATCGCCGATAGAAACCTCCTGCTCCTTCATATACTTCACGCTTCTTTCAAGGGTCCCCTCGTCAACTACGTACTTGACTTCCTTGAACGAAACTTCCTGCACTTTCCAAACAACGAAACGGAGGGTAATGCGCATGGGCACAGAAAACGTTATGCCACGCTTTATACACTCGTACTCGTCATATTGAGGATCCCCAATGCTGTAACTTACGAACTCGAGAACAGCCCTGCCCAAAGGATCTCGTATGGGGAACATGGACTGAAATATATCTCGTATCCCACCTGTACCCTCTCTATCAAGACCTATGAAGGCATCATAGGAATCCCTCTGTATTCTTATAAGATCACTTAAAGAATCGCGAATGTCTATGGACCTCGCGTAAGAGAGCCTAGGAACAGCATCAAAATCATTCAGCACATACCCGGAACTAGAACCACCCGCAGAAGACATCACTCCCTCAAAACCACTACAACAAAACACCCAAGGTTATTTTAAACTCACCTGAGCACCAGCATCTTCAAGCTTCTTCTTCACTTCCTCAGCTTCAGCCTTCTTATACTTCTTACCTTCAACCAGCTCTCTTGAACCTTCCTGTTCCACAAAGTCCTTAGCTTCTTTTAGTCCAAGGCTGGTGCACTCCCTAACAGCCTTAATAACCGCTATTTTCTTGTCTGCAGCGTAGCCCTCAAACACTACCATAAATTCCGTCTTTTCAGCCTCAGCAGCAGCGCCTCCACCTGCAGCAGCACTACCCGATGCAGATACAGAAGCCAACAGCCCACCCTTGGGGAAGCCAAGCTTATCCTCTATCTTCTCTACTAATGCGGCGGCACTACATAAATCAAGCTCGCAAATCTTCTCTACCAAAGCATCTAAATCAACACCACTCATAACAAACTCCTAAAATCCTACCCTTTATCAATAACCCTCTGCGGAAAGACTGCACATAACCGGTAGCACCAACGGCCCATGAGCCCTCCTTTTTTCAGCAGTAACACAGAGCCCTAGCCACTCTTAAAACCAAAACTCCACCGACCCAATCCAACAGTGCAAGATACCACTACTTGTCGCCTATAGCCTTCAGACAACTAGCCAGTCTCATTGGTATACCATAGGCTATCAAACCCGCAATACGCATACGCAGCTCCTCCAAGGAAGGCAGGGTAGCAAAAAAGACAACCTGTTCTGCCGACAGAATCTGACCGCCATCATACGCACACACCAAAGACACCTTATCTGCCCTGGACTTAACAAACGCATACAGAGTCTTCGAAAGCGTAACAACGTCATCAGAATACGCTACAAACACCGCACCCCTGAACTTATCGCTAAGACCCTCTTTATCAGACTCCTTCAACGCAATGCAAGCTATGCTGTTCTTTACCACAGATACCCCACACCCGGCAGCTTTCAGCTCTTTTCTGAGCGCAGCAAAATCACCAGCAGTCATTGACCTAAAATTCGCCAGCACAAAACTCCCGAATCTTGCAAACAACCCGCTGACATTCCCCAAATGCCGTTCTTTATCTATACGCTTCACTGTAAACCTCTAATTCCCACATTGCGCCTGAACTACCCCAACCCCGCTATCCTGTAAGACTTACCCATGGTGGTATTCAGGAAAACGGCCTTTAGGAAAGCACCCTTGACAGTAGCTGGCTTCAAATTCTGTACCGCAGAAATCACAGCGCGGAGATTCTCCATCAAATCCTCACGAGAAAACCCCACATCACCCACCTTGACATGCACAATGCCGTATCTGTCAGACCTAAATTTCACCTGCCCAGCCTTAATAATACCAACCATCTTGGCAACATCGAAAGTTACAGTCCCAAATTTAGGATTAGGCATCAACCCCTTTGGACCCAACGTCTTAGCAATCGCAGAAACCTGCGACATAAAGTCAGGAGTGGCTATACACCAATCAAAATCAAGTTTGCGCCCCTTCTTTATCTCCTCTATCAAGTCTTCGTCACCTACAACATCAGCACCTGCATCGCGAGCCTGCTTGGCGTACTCACCCTTGGCAAAGACCGCCACCTTGACATCTCTTCCCAAACCTTTCGGCAACACCGCAACACCCCTTATGGCCTCAGCAGACCTAGAATCCCCAGTAGATAGCCTAATCGCAACATCCACCGACTCTTTGAAGCGTGCAGTCGCCGACTTGAGAAGCTGATCTATGCCCTCTTCTGCACTGCACGAAACACTCTCACCCAACATAAAACGCAAACCTCCTATTTCCCTTCTACGGTGATGCCCATAGACTTAGCAGTGCCAATAACCATCCTAATTGCAGCCTCAATATTATCGGCATTCATGTCTGCTATTTTACGCTCAGCAATCTTGGTAACATCTTCCATTTTTACACTGCCAGCACTACTCTTTCCGGGAGTAGAAGATCCCTTCTCAAGCCCAGCAGCCTTCCTCAACAAAAACGCAACAGGGGAATCATTCACCGTAAAACTGTACGTTTTGTCCGCATAAACTGATATCCTAGCAGTCACTAGGTCACCAACCTCGTAAGGAGCATCCTTAGAGCTGGTAACATCGTTAAACTCCCTACAAAACTGCGGCATAGGAATCCCCCTAGGTCCTAAAACAGAAGCCACTTTTGGACCGGGCGCAGCCTTACCAGCCTCCATAACCAGGTTAATCCTAGAAAGCAACGCAGCACTACTCATAAACTATTCCTCTACCTTCCGAATACTACCAAATTTAAACTCTATTTTGGTCAGCCTGCCAAATATCATCACGCTTATGCCAGCAACCTTCTTATCTTCGTTGACATACTCAATCTTGCCATTGAAATCCTGAAATAACCCGTCATTTATAACGACTTCATCACCGACTTCAAAGCTACAAACATCGCCACCAGAGTCACTACTGACACCCTGACACATGCGGCTACGCATCGCATCCATCTCAGCTGCAGGTATAACCTTAGGCATACCAAAATCATCCAAAAGAAAGTTAGACACCTTAGGAAGCCTGCGCACGAAGTTGACAGAATCGTCACACAATTTCATGCAAAGGAACACGTAACCTGGTGACAACTTCTTCTTCATCTGCACCTTTTTGTTGTACTTTATCTTGGTCACCTCTTCATAAGGAATAAACACCTCACGAAACATATCGGACATTCCCAGCTTTTGAGACCTATCCAATATCATCTGAGATATCTTTTCCTCATTACCCGAAGAAACCTGAATTATGTACCACTCGTGACCACTATCATCATGCTTCATAAATAACCCCAAGCATCACTTTCACAAGCCTCAAGAATACAAAATCCACACAACTAAATAATACAGACGATAACGCCACAGATATCACAACCACAGTAAGGGATACCATCACCTCTTTCCTGGAAGCCCAAGAAACCTGCAATATTTCTTGCCTAACATCAAGCAAAAACCTAGCAAAATTGCCTATCATAATAGCAAACCACCTTCGAAACTATGGCAGGAGTGACAGGAATTGAACCCGTATCACCAGTTTTGGAGACTGGCACTCTACCCATTGAGCTACACTCCCAACTTAACCATACGAGACACCACCTACTCCAAAATCTCAGTGATAATACCCGAGCCAACGGTCCTTCCACCTTCTCTC
>NZ_JAQLOH010000041.1 GCF_028204095.1 Candidatus Anaplasma sp. TIGMIC | reverse complement strand
GTATTGTGTAATGATTTGAATTGGTAAAGCACTTCGACCAGAGAAAAAGGATGCGTCACATAGTGCGTAATAACCAAACGCAATGGGGTTGGCGTTATACTAATCTATCTCGTATAGGCATGAACTGCGAGGCCAACATCAGGAAGCAGCTTCCTGAACTTAGTGAAACGTACACTACAAATAGTGACCTCCATTAGCTTATTGTACTACTAGGGGCTAAAGGAGAAAGTACCGCAAGCTCTCAAGCTATAGACTTAAGAGAGGATAGCCAATTGAGATTGGCGTACTACATCAGGAACATTGTAGCAAGCCCAAGGAAAATTAGGAAAGATAATATATCGCTCGCGGCACATACGATAATGGATGACGATATCGCAGGATCAGCTTTGAAGAAATTTAGCATCATTGGTACTGCGGCACCTGACAAAGTTGATATGGAAAACGTTATTATCATTGATACGGCAAACAGCACCTCAATAGATACATCGTCAAATCTTACAACAACGGCTACAGATGCTATGGCCGCTATTATAGCGCCGTTTACTAAGCCCACGAAGAGCTCTTTTACAAGCAATCTCCGGGAATTTCTATAAGTTAGCTGTTTTGTAGCTAAGGCACGTACAGTCACGGCAAGGGCTTGTAATCCGGAATTCCCACTCATAGAAGCTATCATGGGCATAATTATAGAGAGAGCAACAAAGCTTTTTATTGTGTCACTAAACCAGCCAATTACTAATGAACTAGCTGTGGAGGTCAAAAGGTTCAACAGTAGCCAAGGCATTCTCCTCGCCACAGTTTTGAGCATGGGCGAACCTATATCACTGTCTGATACCATACCTAAATGCAAGACGTCCTCTTCGGCTTCTTCATGTACGACATTTATGATGTCATACACTAAAATTGAGCCTATAATGCGGCCTTCTTTGTCAACTACGGGTGCAGACAGCAGGGAATACTGCCTGAACATTTCGGATACTTCTTCCTGTTTTGCATTAGGTCGAATGACTTTTACGTCAGTATCCATTAACTGATGAACTGATACATCTCTATTGCATGTGAGAATATCGTCTAAAGCCAGGACGCCAATGGGCTGCAATTTGGGGTTTATCACATAAATTTCGTGAATTTTTCCATGTTGCTGGGCGTTATCGCGCAAAAATGTGGTCAGCTGATCTAAGTTCCAATGAGCAGGGACAACAGTGATGTCCTTATGCATCAGACGACCAGCGCTTTTTTCAGGATAGGATAGTAGCTCGCTTATTAGCAAACACTTCTCTTCTGGCAGTAGGCGTAGGATCTCCTCTTGGTATTCTAGGCTGAGGTCTTCGACTATTATTACTATGTCTTCGCTATCCAGATCGGCAATAAGTGATGCCACCCGTGCCACTCCCAATGTACTTACGACTTCCTGTCTTAGGCCAGGTATGAGATGCACCAATATTTCTGATATCAGGCCATCTCCAACGTTTTTGAGGAGTTCTCTCCTTTGACTTGGAGTTGAAGTGAGTAAGAACGACGCCAGCTGTACGCCATCCACGCGCTCAATTACCTTCTGGATATCTTCTACCCTTTCTTCTTCTATCGCATCAATAAGAAAATCACTAGTACTCTTGTCCAACAAGTGATACGACATAGCAGGCCCGGTAACTCATAAATTCAGACAAAGCAGTGTAGCCACTCCTAGCACATTTTTTCCGGATTGTACATCGTGAAGTTGGCAGTCAATACATGCGGTTTAGTGTGGGAAAGCTGTGGCACATCTAACTATCTCTACAAGTGGATAGAAGGTTTTGTATTTTGAACACATATACTCTGTTACCTAATGCACTGACTATCCCTCTGGTACAAAGTATATGTTGTGGAGTGCCAATATTTTCGCAGTGGATGCCATGGTGTCACGGTTTGGTTGCTACCAATATTAGAGTAGAGAAGGAGATAGGTAAGGATTGACTTGCACAAAATAGTTTGTAGTATCAGTACGGTGATGCGGCCCTTATGGCGGAATGGTAGACGCGGTAGACTCAAAATCTACTGCCCGTGAGGGTGTGCTGGTTCGAGTCCGGCTAAGGGCACGTCAGGGTTTTTAGGCGTTTGTGGTACGGCGTTTTACGCATGTGTATTCTCCTTCTTTGTTAGGTACAGAATGAAAGTCGACAAGAAAGTTGTTGAAAATGGTCAGAGCTCCGATTCTCGGGATGTCGGGGAAGTCGTAAGGGTTATGCCTGCTGTTGTGGATTTAGAATTCCCAAAAGGATATGTCCCTGAAATATTATATGCCCTGGAGAGTGAAAAGTGTTACCAGGGAAGAAAGCTCGTACTAGAAGTGGCTCAGCACCTTGGTGATGGGGCTGTGCGTTGTATAGCGATGGGAAGCACGGATGGCTTAACTAGGGGAGACAAATTCGTAAGCATGCATTCACCCATATCTGTTCCGGTTGGCAGAGAAACTCTTGGTAGGGTTTTTGACGTTCTTGGTTCTCCGATAGATGATATAGGCGATATCGGGGATGGTGTTGAATATCGCTCTATACATTCTGCGGCGCCTGCGCTGTCTGATCAGAGGGTGGCGACTGAAATACTTGTCACAGGCATTAAGGTTATAGACCTTTTAGCGCCGTACCTTAAAGGTGGTAAGGTAGGACTATTTGGTGGTGCGGGGGTTGGTAAGACTGTACTTATCATGGAGTTGATAAGTAATATTGCTAAGGCGCACAAAGGCTTTTCTGTTTTTGCGGGAGTTGGGGAGCGTACGCGTGAAGGGAATGACCTTTATAGAGAGATGATAGAGTCTGGCGTTATAGACCCTGGTAACCCCGAAAAATCCCAGGCGGTTCTTGTATACGGACAGATGAATGAACCTCCTGGTGCGAGGATGCGTGTTGCGTTATCTGCGTTAACGATGGCAGAGTATTTCCGCGACTCTGAAGGGCAGGACGTCTTGTTCTTCGTAGATAATGTATTTAGGTTTACCCAGTCCGGGTCGGAGGTATCTGCGTTGCTTGGCCGTGTCCCGTCGGCTGTGGGCTATCAGCCAACACTGGCTTCGGAAATGGGTGCAATGCAGGAGAGGATTACTTCTACTAATAAGGGGTCGATAACCTCGGTGCAGGCTATATACGTACCTGCAGATGACCTTACAGATCCAGCGCCGTCTACATCCTTTGCGCACCTTGATTCTACTACAGTATTGTCCAGACAAATCTCTGAGCTCGGTATATATCCTGCTGTTGATCCTCTTGAATCCACGTCGCAGGCGTTGTCCGCGGATGTTGTTGGTGATGAGCATTACGCAGTTGCGAAGGAAGTGCAGCGTATATTACAAACGTACAAGTCTCTACAGGACATAATAGCCATCTTGGGTATGGATGAGTTGTCTCAAGAAGACAAAATTTTGGTTGCTAGAGCAAGGAAGATACAGAGATTTTTGTCTCAGCCATTCCATGTTGCGGAGGTATTTACTGGTAATCCTGGGGTATTTGTATCTCTTGAGGACACAGTTCGTAGTTTCAAGGGCCTTGTTGAAGGCCAATATGACGACCTCCCTGAGGGTGCATTTTACATGGTAGGTGGCATAGATGCTGCTATAAAGAAAGCGGAATCCATGAAGTAATACTGTGTACATGGGCGTTGTCATCAGAGGCATAGCTGCGGTTTTTTGTTTGTGTTCGAGGTTAGTTTATGGAGTGCTTTAGTGTGCAATTTGTGTCGCCCGATAGCAGGGAAGAGTTTGGTGGCATTTGCTCATTGGTAGCACGTACACGCAATGGGGAGTTTGTTGTTATGGCAAACCACGAGAAGGCAGTTATGGATCTATCTTCACACATTGTTATTTTGAAAGACGAGAAGGGTGGCAGTACTGTAATTGCGGTTTCTAGTGCTGTTTTGAGTGTGGAGAATAACGTATGTACGATAGTTGCTGACCGTGTAATATTGCCTGGGAAGACGGACAGTAAAGAGAAGCTAAAAGGCTTGAGAGAGGAAGTTGAGCGGGTACTCTCGTCGTGTAGTGAAGGTATTCTTGCAGAGCAAGCTAGGGCGGATTTGGAGTTCATTCATATGGTATTGGCGGAGTGAAGATATTTTTAGATACGATAGACGTGGATAGCATATCCTCGTTGAATCATACTGGAATGGTTGATGGGATCACTACTAATCCAGCTCTGTTGTCTGCTGCCCAGAGGCCATATAAGGAGCTGCTTACGGAGATATGTGGTCTTGTATCAGGCGATGTGAGTATAGAGGTAATTTCCACTGATGTTGATGGGATGGTCCGTGAGGGGTTGGAGCTGTCTCGTATAGCCTGCAATGTCGTTGTTAAGTTACCTCTAACATTTGAGGGAATATCGGCTTGTAATATTCTGTCGAAAGTTCATAACATAAAGGTGAACGTTACTCTGTGCTTCAGCGTTCCTCAAGCCATATTGGCTGCAAAGGCTGGTGCGTACTTTGTTTCTCCGTTTATGGGTAGGATTGATGATTTGGGCGGAGATGGCGCTGCTTTGATTAGGGATATACGAGTTGTATACTCTAATTACAATTTCAGTACGCAGATTCTTGCTGCGTCGGTTAGGGGGCCGCAACATGTTGTTGAAGCGGCAAAAGCCGGTGCGGAGATTGTGACGGTTCCCGTGTCTGTGTTTCGGCAGTTGTTTCGTCATCCTATGACTGACAGTGGTCTCAATGATTTCTTGAAATTATGGAAAGAGGCAGGTAAGAGCATACTATAACGCCATAGAGGGTTCTGTCTTTCTTAGTCTTGCCCATTGTTTTTTCTGTTCGTATGTGGGTGTTGCCGATATGGCATAGAGCCTTTTCATTACTATTTGTTGTGTTGGAATTCCGGCAGATCTGTGCTGATGCTGTAATAAGGTTACAGAGTTCTAGCCATGGGCGATTGCATGTGTGTTCAGGTGCTTCGGTGTTTTGAGCTCTTTATTTTAGCGGTAAAGATATAGTTGGGAATAGGAGAGAGAGGGGTGCTTAGTTGCGTCAGCTGCGTATTTTTAGAATCAGCCTTTTTATCTTGGGTAAAAGGTGGTAAGGTGTAGACGCGTTGAAGGCGCATGGGATTGTTATGGCGAAGCTGGGAAAACTACTTAGTGTTGACAGTTTAAGTGATGATGACCTAGAAGGCATAGTTGAGTTGGCTCACAGGTATGTCGAAGGGTATGTCGCGGAGAACGTGCTCAAGGGAAAGGTTATCGCAAACCTGTTTTTTGAAAATTCTACGAGGACATTATTAGCATTCGAGATCGCAGAAAAGGTACTGGGAGCTGTTGCTGTTACCCTTAATATAGCCACTTCGTCGCTTAATAAAGGGGAAAGTGTTGCAGATACGCTGACGACTTTAAGCGCTATGGGCATCGATTTAGTGGTTGTGAGGTCTGGACATAGTGGTTTTATACATGAAGTTGAAGAGAAAGTTGGTTCCTGCTGCGTAATTAATGCTGGAGATGGTAACTATGAGCATCCGACCCAGGCTATTACCGATTATGCTGTAATACGGTATTTGAAGGGCGTCAAAGATATAAAGGGAACAAACGTGACTATTTGCGGAGATGTTTTTCGCAGCAGGGTAGCTCGCTCCAATATTCGCCTGTTGTCGCGTTGTGGAGCAAATGTAAGTGTAGTTGTTCCGCCGAGTGTTTCTGGTGCTGTTTCATTGCAGGGTGTGTCTACAGTGTTTAATTCAATAGAAGAGGGAATAAGACAGGCAGATGTCATTATGCTTCTACGTATACAGAAGGAGCGCGTGTGTGGTGGCACATTTATATCGGCAAGTGAATACGCAAGGCACTACATGCTAAACAAGAGTAGATTGTCTGTTGCCAGGGAAAATGTAATAGTAATGCATCCTGGGCCTATAAACCGTGGCATTGAAATATCAAGTGAAGTTGCGGATAAAAGTTCATCTATCTTGTTGCAGGTGAAGATGGGTGTTGCTGTTAGAAAAGCGATTTTGCATTACATGTTAGGATGAGATACAGGGCAGTAATAGAGTACGAGGGGACTTCCTTCATAGGCTGGCAGCGTCAGAGAAATTCAACAGGAAGGTCTGTACAGGAAGCTATAGAAGAAGCCATTAAGAAGTTTTCGCAACAGACTGTTGAGGTGTGCGCTGCTGGGAGGACTGATGCAGGTGTTCATGCATTAGGGCAGGTAGTCCACTTCGACCTTAAGGTGTCACTTGAAGACTATGTTGTTAAAAATGCGCTGAACCACTATTTGCGGTTTGAGAGTGTTTCTATTTTGCACCTAGAGCGCGTTGATCAGGAATTCCATGCCAGGTTTTCGGCGAAAAAAAGGCATTACAAGTATAGGATACTGAACAGAGAAGCTCCGCCGAGTCTGGATCGTTTCCGGTGCTGGCACGTCCCCAAGAAGCTAAATGTATGCGATATGCAGGAAGCTTCAACTTATATGTGTGGGAAGTTTGATTTTGCTAGTTTTAGATCCAAATCATGTCAATCCAAGTCTTCCATAAAGACTATAGATGCGATTGAAGTTGTGGGAGAAGGAGAAGAAATAATGGTCAATGTGTCTGCACCTTCTTTTTTACATAATCAGGTCAGGATCATTGTTGGCACCCTTGTACAGTGTGGAAGTGGGCTTTTCCCGCCTGCGCACGTTGAGCAAATAATAGAGAAAAAAAACAGGGCAGCTGCAGGTATAACAGCGCCTGCACACGGCCTATACTTGACTCACGTAGACTACTAATAGGAATAGCTGATACCCCGTGTTGAGCTGCTGTACCGACGCTATTGTTTGAGGCTTACTCTTAAATGTCTGCAGAGACCGTTGCTTATTATAGAAAAAGAGTTAGAAATTTTCGGTGATAGAGATAGCAATAAGTAGCCATTGTCATTTGTGTCGCGATATTTTGTTTTTAGCGCTATTTAAAGCGGCATCAAACCCCACTAATTATATAGGAAGTGAAAAACCCGGAGACTATGCTAGACTGAAGCTTTCGTATATTGCGCACTGCGGAGCGTAGATAGCTAAAATTCTTTTGTATGATACGTTAATGACGTTCTACAATTCTGCTTAAGAAGCAAAAGAAAGAAAATGTACAATTAGAGCGTCTGCGCGCCAATTTTCTTCTCAGACACCATGCCATACAATAGGTCCTGACCAGGGCATTATGAGTGAGAGCCATTTTTTTCTTCACAGGTAGCAGATCCGCAAAATTTTGCGAAGTCTTTAGTCATTACCCTAGTGCATGAATTTATAGGAGTTTTGCATTTTCGAAAAACACAGCGGGAATAGATGGTCATCAGCACTTTATTTCTGACACGAGCTCGGGACAATCGCGTGTAAGTTTTCAGGAGCATGCTTTTATAAATGTTGTTAGGAATGCGCAACAGGAACAAAAATTCTTGTGCTTTATCTCTAAACACATGCTTTAGCCGGTATTAAAAGTTATACACATACGGACTAAACACAATTTATGCAGTCTGATGAATAAATAATATGTTGCTTCGCAAATAGAAAAGCGCGAGACTCGTCTCGGTGCTCGGTGCTCGGTGCTCGGTGCTCGGTGCTCGGTGCTCGGTGCTCGGT
>NZ_JAQLOH010000040.1 GCF_028204095.1 Candidatus Anaplasma sp. TIGMIC | reverse complement strand
ACTGGCCGAAGTCCACACTATCAACGCCACACCGAAGTTGGCAGTAAAAGTATTTTGGAAACCAAAGCGCAACAACTAATGCAACCGCACGCTATCGTAGGGGCTATCCAGCGATATTGCTGGAACGTCAATATAGAAAACCTGAGCCTTGTCCTCATCAACAAACTGATACCAACCATTCATTACGCCCGACGGCGTACTCAGACATGTACCACTCGTGTACTCAAAAAACGTGCCTGGACGGAGCACTGGCTGGCTACCTGCAACACCCGCGCCACTTCCCTCGTTTACTGTCCCCTTCGAATCTATGATCTTCCAGCTGCGTTTAAGGAGCTGAATAGTAGAACTACTCTTATTGTTGATCCTAACGCTGTACAACCATATATAGCAATTCTCGTGGGGCATGGAATGCTCTTCCAAATAGCTCGGGGTAACTTCGACCTCGATCAGCCCGTCAACATTGCCACACTCCATTACTATCACAGCACGGCACCCCCATAAGTCCTATGCCGGGGAAATGCCCTCATACTCGGAAGTTCATAATTGCAGAACCTATCTCCCAGACCTATAATGCATTATAGTTGTTTTTCGTCTCCACATCAATTTCTATCACATGCAAGATCGTTACGTATGCGACACTCCTGACAATGTTCGAGTGGGTATCATTGGAGGGGGGCAGCTGGGTAGGATGTTGTCCCTCGCAGCATCAAAACTTGGTTACAAAACGTGCGTGTTTGCGGAAAGTGAGCAGGATCCCGCTACCTTTGTAACGAACTCTTGTGTGATTGGGAGTTTCAGCGACGAAGATAAATTGCGAGAGTTCTCTTCAATTGTGGATTTTGCGATTATCGAGTTCGAGAATATACCAATAGATTCAATTTATAGTCTGCAGCAGACAATACCTGTGTATCCTGGTGATACGGCCTTATATGTGGCACAGAATAGGATCCGTGAAAAAAAGCATGTGGAGAGTTTGGGAGTTGCCGTATCAAAATTCTCTGTCATCAGTAATTTTGAGGAACTGTGTGTTGCTCTCGACGTTGTTGGAATGCCTGCGGTACTGAAAACTGCCGAACATGGATATGACGGGAAGGGGCAGTATGTGCTCAGGACACACAATGATGCGCATAGTTTGTCTCATTTGCGTTTCGAGCAAGGTTACATACTCGAAAAACTGGTGGACCTAAAAGAGGAGCTATCGGTTATAGTGGCTATCGGTAAAGATGGCGCGTATACTTTCTTCCCAATCGCTCATAATACTCATGTAGATGGAGTACTGGTTGAGTCCTCTGTACCTGCAATAATTTCGGAAAGCCTGTGTGTAGAAGTACAGAATGTAGCTCTTTCAATTGCAAAATCGCTAAACCTTGTTGGCATACTTGCAGTTGAGTTCTTCGTAACTGTCGATGGTAAGCTACTAGTAAATGAGATCGCGCCCCGTCCTCACAACTCCGGTCACTGGAGTTTAGACTCCTGCAACATAAGCCAATTTGAACAGTTAGTACGAATTGCTTGTGGATTACCTCTGAGAGAGGTGCATTTACTAGTCCCCTGCACAATGAAAAACGTATTCAGCGATAACGCCATAGATCCTGCTGTGTACGCGGATTCGCGTAGCTGTGTTTCACTGTATGGTAAAGCTCCGAGAAAAAAGAGAAAAATGGGGCACGTAAACTCGTTGCTGTTCTGACATTGTTTCGTACGCGCTAATACTGGCTGCGCTGCGTTGCTGCAGTGAGCTCATCGTGTGTACACCGTAACTGTACGTGGACTTATCAAAAAATTTTCCGTAGACCAAGTAACATCCGTAATGTTGGTCCACAAAGTTTTTCCTATTCTCCAGAAAAAAAGCACACTCTTGCATGACACGCATTTGGCGAAGCGGCAAAACCCCGCTCCCATTCACAGAACAGCAATAAACAGGACATGGTAAACCGCCGGTGTTCGAATAGCGTAACCATTCCAGTAATCTGTTTTCCTAAGGTAATGTAAGCGCAGCTGCCGCATTGTCGCCGCATCCTTCACAGAATAGTTCCGAGAATCGAACCCCTAAACGCTGAGTGTGAGCAAGTACTTAAAGCTTCATCATCAATGCATGGGCTATAATCCTCCAGCTGGGTCCTGCGTTCATGCGTTTGGGGAGTAGTGGTAGTAAACACGGTGCCACACCTGCGCCGATTTCATCGCATACTCTAGAAGGACATAAAAACAACAGTTACCTTAACACGGCACCGCCCCGCAAAGTGGTCACTCGGCATAGTGCACAGTATCGCAAATTGAGTGATGCTGCACATGTACATAATGCGGGAGATGTTTTTTACCTCAATATTCCCGATGTGGTGCAGATTGGTCATAGCGCCCCACAAAACAAAGGTCGGTGTATGCAATGAAGAGGGCCTGATCACTACACCTGGTAGCAGCAGAAAGCACTCAACATGTCCGCCGGATCCGCTACTGAATACAAGTGACAACCACCTCTCCCTCAGGACTAGGACGCCCATAAAGCTTTTGTACATTACCCATTGAAATCAATTCTATAGGGCTGGCTATCATTCCCTTGCTATGGTTTAGTATCCCACTCCCGTATTCCTCTATAACGCCAACGCATCCCTGTGCCACTGAATCAGTATTCTCGTTGGTCTCTGTGCCGCCAGGACATATGGTAACGCCGCTGGGGTCATTGCTACCCTTACCAAGAAGAAAGGCAATATCCACACCTTTACTCCTGCGATTATTTTTGAAAATTGCCTCGATTACAATACCGGATGTTGCTCCAATTATTTCTACTTTAAATAGATCACATCCTACAAACAGACCTCTCTTCGTGTAACTATACTGCTTGGAATTGTGCTTATTTGGCTTACCCCTGTATGTATAAACATCAGGAGTTGCACGTAAAATTGCATTACTCGCTACTACACACAATCCCTGATCTTGCGCTTCTGCTAGTGATTCAGTCTGCAGTTTTTCTCTTAGGTCGTCATCAAAAGCCTCTGAATAGCGGAACATAACTTTCTCCTGATCAGAGCACGTTGAACCTGCAAGATTCTTGCTGCTATACTTCCTCATGTCATCACTAGATATGAATACAACACCCAGACCTACGTGCTGTATCTTATCTAGCAATATTTGTTGCTCATGCAATGATATATCTGATATGCCAGCGCATGGGTCACTAATAAGCCTACGCCGGTCCGAATCCAACATCTGTACCTTTTTGTGTATCAGTGCGCCAAGAACCTCCGGTGCCCTATGCATAGTGTTACCAGAATTGTCGTTCGCTGCATTTATTGACTCCATAGCGAGCTCGCTATATCTAGCGGTATCCAGCCGGCCTCGATTATCACGAAACAAAACATGCGATTCCGCCAAATGCTCACCACAGACATCACATTGTATGGCGTGCACTCCAGTGGTAGTCCCACTTGATGCGTCTTCTTGACGGAGAAACAACTCCACATTTTTATCCACTATCATCTCTGGAAAAAATCTGTGTTTCAGGTGCAAACATATAAGATTACTGCTACCTGTCATGTATTTGATTTTGCCTCTGGTACCATCCTGGCACAGGACGGTACCCTTCCGCATCGCATCGACTGTTGGCTGGTCAATGTGTGAGTGCTGCGGACATACAGCATATTGCTTCATGGAGTACTCATGGTTAAAACTTGGAATAACCGCTTGCAAACCCACAAAACGGGTGCTTTCCTCACCTACACGCAATCTAAATGTGCAGTCTTGTACCTTGCTGCATCCGTGAAATACGGCTGTTATGGTTCTAGGGTCATGCGGTGAGTGGTACACTCGTGGTATCCTGAGAGACGGCGTTGGCACGCAGCTGCTTACCACGGATTTGCCCATTGACATGTAAGTGCCACATATCAGATCTTGCCCCTCTTGTCTCTCCACAACAATTTCGTAGATATCTCCATTGATATAGAAATGCTCCACTTTTCTCACTTGCCCAGCACCATAATCAAGATATATGTTCTTGGCCATAGGTAATGTGCGTGCTTTCTTCGCATCTTCCACTTCCTGCGTGAACAAAACTCGGATACCCGGGGTAAAATAGCTTTGCCCACGAAATGTTATCGGGACAAATTTTACTTGAGTCCTGGGAAGCATGGCGCTACAAAACAACGGCTCCTCGCCGGAAATCCTGGGATGGCAAACCCTATGGACACAATTTGCGACTTGCGATGAAGTCGCACTTATGTGCGAATAGCATTTCTCTGCAAGACAGTTACATGCTCTTCCCGTAACCGCATCGATATATGCCGACATACAGTATTTTTTATGGGGAGGAGCATGCCATAGCTGGGGCTTTAGATCAGCATTCTGTGACATACCCCTTCTTACCCATGTATGTCCACTGCGTATATCGAACGACTTTGGAATCCAAAAACTCTGGCCAGGAGTAATGTTATGACACATTTTGTCAACACAATATGTCACCACGTAGCGCTGCATAGCTGCCGGCAAGCTTTGCCTCCACGCGTGGATTTCCTTACTCCGCTTCTCGTAGATATCTTCAGTGATTTGTGCGCTATTCGCGAATAGCAAAACGGATCTAGCCGAACCAGCAACAATAGCCAATACAATCGCAACCGCTTTTACGTACTGGGGCATAATGTATACACAAAAAATTTGCCCCTACTAATGTAAAAACCTTACAGTTCTGTTAAGACAGAGAATACTGACCATACAGACCTGCGACTTTACTACGCAACTCGCGCCACTACAGTAAACCAAACCTCATGTTAGGATATATTACCCGGAACTCTCGGATAGAAAATAAGACATTCTACACACTTGCCCATCGCAAGATATTCCACAAAACATGTGTTGGAAAGTCTTTTACTGCATAAATAAACAAAACCACCGCACTAAATTTCTACTTCTCACCAGATTAAGAGTTGCTTTTTACCCAACGTTCGCACGTTATCATAACAGCACCATTCTCACCGACGCCAGGTCTATTCCCCTCATCATCCCAACATCCACCCATGCCCGGAATAAAGACCCCTAAATTAGCTCCATCCCAAGATTTACTGTCGCGATCTTGCTTATACTTACAAAATTCCCTGGGCAAGCTTCTACCTTCAAAAAACCTGCGATTAGCCATTACTTCTTCTATTGGATCACCTCCGCTGTTCCCGTTAGTCTTTATGCCAAGATTCATTTCCAACGGAAACTTTGTAAACATAGCACTGCCACTCTCTAAAAGACCCTGCGCACTACCATCTCCCTGCAATACGTCGCCAATTATGGTTTTGTAGTACACAACAACATCCTTAGCGATGTCGTACTGCAGCTCACCTGCCTTTTTGCTACCCCCACCAACTGCTTTTGCTATTTCATAACATGAGTCATTCCCTGGGTAAGATT
This sequence comes from Candidatus Anaplasma sp. TIGMIC, assembly GCF_028204095.1. Lineage (GTDB taxonomy): Bacteria > Pseudomonadota > Alphaproteobacteria > Rickettsiales > Anaplasmataceae > Anaplasma. The sequence goes on along the minus strand of NZ_JAQLOH010000040.1, from coordinate 2,277 downwards.
TTGCAGTGCCGTGATGCATTGTCTGGCTGTCGCTAAATACACTACCCCACGGTAATACTTCGCCAAGACGTTGTTTATGTACCACCCAAAAGTCATCCTTACACAATCTGAGAACGGTATCATCACCCTTCTGTCCCTGTTTACCACCTTCACCAATCATAAATACTAGGGAATGCGAGTCTGCTCCGTTTACCGAGGACACAAGGTACTCAACGGACTGCCTGTTTCCGTTAACTTTAGCTCTTTCAATATACTCAGCACTTTTGCCCTGCAATTTGCTGTAGTCAAGCAGAACCATAGTGTATTGTCCAGGCCTCCCTGACCGTTGGATACCTGGCTCTGTTGTTGCAGCAGATTCACCTCCTCCCCACATCTCGACTCGGTACAGCGTGCACACGCTGGAATCCTCTGCACTTTTCGCACCGCGCTGTAGCATATATCTATACACGTTTCGCTCCTGCTTGGTCTTCGCACGGGTAATGTCAACGGATTTCCAATAACAACACGGTTGTGTACCAGCTCCTACAAGGCCCCACGAGCCGTCCACAGAAGTAATCGCAGTGTGGTAATCGGGGCGAAACCAACTTTTCTCAAAACCATCAACGCATAAGCCCTGCTCATATGCGCTAACCGGAAGCGCTGCTACCTGCAATGCGGCACTTACTCCAGGCAAAAACGGCTCGTAATTGTCGGTTCTAATGTAGTCATACTCGCAACCAACTACCTTCTTGTCCGGAGCGTAGTACTCTTCTACAGGATTCCCACATGCTTCCAGTCCCGTATTATTCGCAACAAACCCTCCACCCTCATAGTAGTACACTATGTTGCTTCCGGAGCTATTACACAGGTCTTCACTATCGCTTCTTACACTGTTTTCCAGATATGACTTCGGAAAGACAAATTTGTTGTTACTTACTTGTGACTGATCCAACACCTCTTGGCTCACAGAATGCAGGTCTATTGAGTACTTGTCGTCACACCGGATTCGTCTGTTTATTCCACCGTTATTCACAATTACGTATCTGCGAAGGGCTTTCGGCTTTTTTCTAACTCTAAAGCTAGTATACCTCCTGGATCGCGACTCGGTTGTATACTCACCCCCCTCCACCGCTTCCATACTACTGCTTGCGTTGGCTCTCGACCTGGTACTGCGCTCAAGTATACCCTCTATAACACCTGGAGGCATAACTTTGGAGGCACATTCTTCTCCAGCCCGACACTCACTAATCACTTCAAGCTCAATATCCCTATGCAACACGCCATCAGCGCACACCACACCGCTTTGTCTATCTTCGATACCATAGCTCGCTGTAGGATTTGAGACGGGAAAGACCCGCACAGAACTGTACAAAGAGTTGGAGTACACACATGCCGATGACAAAGACGTTGTGCCGTCACCCTTGTCTCTGGGAAAGCTAGCTATCCGGCATAGGGATCGAGCATAATCAAGCAGTATACCATGCTGGAGCCAATCCTTACGCACACCCTCATGCATCCATACCTGATACCCCAAAAACCGTTTACCGGCTTTGTAACCTCTGTTGTTTGTATTACCCAATGAACAATCCTCCTGTGGGATGGAGCGCTTTAAACCAGCATTACCACCATAAAACAAGTCCGTGGGTTTCAATATCTTGCCAATGCATTGCCTGTCCCGCTTGTCTGTGCTATACTTGAGGCTCAGGTGCTGCCACAGCGATCCATTTCTCTCCTTGGCCTTGGCACTAAAACAGTAAGGGTTGGAGAACTTCGAGGTAAGTACGTCCGGTAACGCGTACATTGTAGGCAAGTCCAAACCTGGAATGGGAAGACACGTACTAACTAGTGGCAAGCTTTTGTCTTTGCTGTTTGCACCGTAGTACTTAATACACACACTGTCATCATCTCCCCTTCTAGCCGTGTATGTGTGTGTTGCTCCGTATACGTCGAGCTCATTTTTCATATCTTCCTTCTTGTCTTCAACTTCGCCTGCACGACCTTTGTAGTATATGGAATTCCATACATGATCCTTTCTGGCAGCAATATACTCCACACTTTTTGTGCCTTTGCTTATACTTTTGTACATATTAGTTTCCAGCTCATTGTTCCTGGCACTCACTGCTCTTCTGAGTCGCCTTGCCACTGCATTATCTGACATCTCGTAGAGAGTATTCATACTGGGAAATATGTACTCCCTTTGCACGATTTTTTCCCCCTTGTAGACTACGACGCGAATTCCAGGCTTAGTGTAATCTTGTAGCGCAAACGCCATGGGAACAAATTTCACGCGTATGCTAT
>NZ_JAQLOH010000010.1 GCF_028204095.1 Candidatus Anaplasma sp. TIGMIC | reverse complement strand
CGTGATGAGGTGGATAGCTAAGCACTGGAAACTGTGCGCCGCGTACAGGTAGGCACCGTGCTATAAAGTCTGATATAGGCCAATGATGGTTTTTATTTCCCGGAGGTGCGTCATTGCCAGGGAACGTGCGTAGTCCCTTCCTTCACGCAAAACGCCCTGCAGGTAAGCAACGTCTCCCAGCAGCTCGGATATTTTTGTTCTTATTGGCCCGATTTTCTCTATTAGCAACTCAGTCAAGGCATCCTTGAATTCCTTTGTACTGCTCCCGTGAAACTTGGTACAAACTTCTCTGGACTCACACTGGGCAAGAGCAGCAAAAATATTCACCAGGTTGCAAAGTTCAGGACGCTGACTCAACTCTTCGTAAACAAATCCCGTGAGACTGTCTGTAGTAGCCTTCTTTACCTTTAGGGCTATCGTATCGTCGTCGTCGCTTAAGTTTATTCGTGAAAAATCAGATGCGTCGGACTTGCTCATTTTTTTCGTACCATCACGCAAGCTCATTATCCGTGCGCAGTTGCCATACGGCATAGCGCGAGGGGCGCTGAAGTAATCTACAGAGAAAGTGGTATTGAAAGCTTTAGCGATATCCTGTGCCAACTCGATATGTTGCTGCTGATCATTGCCAACAGGCACTAGGCTTGCTTTGTACAGAAGTATGTCCGCGGCCATTAACACAGGGTAACTATAAAGCCCTAGAGTGGCCCCGACATTACCGCCCTTACTTTTGTCTTTATACTGGGTCATCCTGTTGAGCCATCCGATAGGAGTCATACAACCAAGTAGCCAGCACAGCTCAGTATGCTCAGGAACGTGGGATTGTAAGAAGATAGGTGCCTTGCTTGGGTCTATACCACAAGCTATGTACGCTGCTAACAGACCCAGGGAAGACGTACCCAACTCCATGTTGTTTTGTTTTCCAGAAGTTAAAGCATGCAGATCAACTATACAGAAAAGGCACTGCTGCGCATCCTGCTGACCAACCCACTGTTTAATAGCACCGAGATAGTTCCCCAGATGTAAGGCTTTTCCGCTCGGCTGGGCAGCAGAAAATATCATTTACCTTCCTGAGTTGATACCACAACCGATGCAGGACGCAATACCTTACCGTTAAGTATATAACCTGCTTGGACTACCTCTAACACCGTACCTGATGGCTTATCGTTGGCTACAGCTTGCGTGACAGCGGTGTGGAATCTGGTATCAAACTGCTCACCCACAGGGTAGATTCTCTTAACGCCATGCGTGCTGAGCACAGAAAGAAGGCTGTCCCAAGTCATCTTAATCCCGGCGTGTACGCTATCGTCAGAACTGAGGTTCTTCAACGAAGCTTCCAAATTGTCAAAAGACGGGATTAGATCGCGTGCGAAGCCAGAGATCGAAAACACCCGAGCATTGTCCACCTCCTGGTGCATGAGGCGCTCAAGATTCCTACTGTCTGCAACTGCAAGACGCAGCTGGTCGCGTAAAAGCTCCGCTTCCGCTTTTAACTTCTCTACGGCAGCGAGATCTGCACCTATTCTGCTTTTCGTGCTGTTAATCCCAGCAGCAAACTTGCCAGCCGCCGACGCTTCTCTGCTGCCTGCAGGCTTAGAGCTTTTGCCAGCAACAGTCCCACGGGAACCGGCACTGCCAGGAGCAGCATCAGCAGATTTAGGCCTTGGCCCTACGCTTTCATCTTCAGCCATAGCACAAAAACTTCTAATCACGAACATTTAGGTATATAGTAGTTTTGTGAGCAAATTTCAAGAGTAAAAGCATTTTTCCGATGTCTCCAGATGAGAGATTCATGGCTATGGCCTTGGCATTAGCGCGTAGAGGGCTTGGCAATGTGTACCCCAATCCTGCGGTTGGCTGTGTAATAACTCGCGATGGTGCCGTGGTGGGGCGTGGGTGGACCTCTCCAGGCGGCCGTCCGCACGCAGAAACCGTGGCCTTGAAGCAGGCAGGGAGCAAAGCAGTTGGATCAACCGTATACGTAACGCTTGAGCCGTGTTGCCATGTTGGTGTGACAGGGCCATGCACAACGGTTTTGATAGATGCTGGGGTTTCCAGGGTTGTTATAGGGCAGTCTGATCCAGATCACCGAGTATCAGGCAAGGGTATTAGCTCCCTTAGCGCAGCAGGTATAGATGTCGTATGCGGCGTACTACAACACAAGGCTGCAGAGTTAAACACTGGCTTTTTTAATAGCAAGCTACTAAATAGACCACTGGTGACCGTTAAAATAGCCACAACGCTAGACGGGAAAATCTCCATGGGAGGACATGAGCGATCATGGATCACTAACGATGCTACTAGAAGCTGGGTACATAAACAACGTGCCATGCACGATGCCATTATGGTGGGTAGTAACACGGTTCTTGCCGATGATCCCATGTTAGACTGTCGCCTTCCAGGGCTGAGAATGCACTCTCCCCTGCGAGTTGTTATAGACAGGTCAGGTAAACTGCAACCTCACCACAGGATAGTAGTTACAGCAGGTGCAATACCCACATATGTAATAACCGATAATGAGCCAGCATACACGCTGGACAATGTGAAGTACATCAAAGTGAATAGTGGAACTGTCTTCCTCAAAGAGAGCTTATGCGCTTTGACGGAACAACTGGGTGTAACGAGATTGCTTGTTGAAGGTGGTGGGATTTTGATTACTGAGCTTCTGAAGAAGGAACTAGTTGACCGGGTTATCTGGACTCGTAGTGACAAAATTTCTGGTAGTGGTGGCGTTAGGATGGTGAATGATATTGGTCCCATGCTGAGCAAGCGCTGTCAGTTTATAAAAACTCGAAGCCTCGATTTTTTGGGAGATACGGTAGAAGTATTTGATGTAAGGTACGTACCCGAGGATTGTGGTCAGCATTCATGCAGGTATACGTACGCGCAGCTCGACGCGGTTCTGTAGGGCATACAGCTTTAAGCTTTTCTTTCTTTTTCTTTCCAAGTACTGGTAACAAAAGCGAGGAACAAGGGGTGCGACACAAATGGATTTGACCCAAACTCTGGGTGAAACTGAACCCCGATAAACCAAGGGTGCGTTTTCAATTCAAGAATTTCCGGCAGATCCCTATCCTCGGCAGCACCGGTAAACGCTAGTCCATGCTCTTCCAGTATGGCCCGATACGCAGGGTTTACACCGTAGCGGTGCCGCCTACGTTCAGCTATAGTGTCTTTCCCGTAAATAGACATAATTTTTGAACCTGGCTCTAGCGTGCACGTGTAAGAGCCAAGGCGCATACTGCCACCCATTTTGTACTCGGCATCGGTCTGTAAACCAGGCAATTCGCAAACAACTGGATGTTTGCAATCGTGACGGAACTCAGTCGAATTAGCATCTTCGAGGCCAGCCACATTCCGCGCAAACTCTATGACCGCAAGTTGCATACCCATACATATGCCGAGCATAGGCACGTTGTTTTCTCTAGCGTACTTTATCGCACTCAGTTTTGTGTCAACACCACTATCGCCGAAACCACCCGGAACAAGTATTGCGTCAGCGTCGGCAAGATCCTGCGTATGCGCGGGCAAACGAGCGTCTACCCACTTTATATCAACGCAGATGCCGCTATGCATTCCGGCATGACGAAGAGCCTCAGTGAGAGATGTGTACGCATCCAAGGCGGTTATATATTTCCCGACCATTGCTACGACAATACGCTTAGACGCAACAGAAGACATCCTAAGAACGTTGTGCCAGCGCTCCAGGTCTGGCTCACGGCTCTCGACACCGAAATGCTTAAGTATTTGTGTATCTAACTTATGTTCATGGTACATGACTGGAAGCATGTATATGTTATCTACATCCAGTGCAGGTATTATGTTATCCTCTGCAACATTGCAGAGATTTGCTATTTTGGCACTTTGATATTCCGGAAGCCGTTCTCTACTGCGGTATAAAACTATGTCGGGCTGTATCCCAAGGGAACTAAGTACCTTCACAGAGTGCTGGGTTGGCTTTGTTTTCATCTCTCCCACCGTTCCAATAAATGGTACGAGTGTTAGATGGACAAATATTGTGTAGCTTTTACTCAATCTGTAGCTTATCTGTCTCACGGCCTCTAAAAATGGCTGACTTTCTATATCACCCACAGTTCCACCAATCTCACAGATCACAAAGTCTGTGTCAGGATCGTCACGACGCAATATGCACGATATTATGAGGTCGATTACGTGAGGAATGACCTGTACTGTTTGTCCCAGGTAGTCGCCACGCCTCTCTTTCACCAAGAGTTTGTGATATATACGACCGGCGGTCATATTGTCAGCTTTCGAAGACAGAGCACCGGTAAAACGTTCGTAGTGCCCCAAATCGAGATCAGTTTCGCCACCATCTGCCGTGACGAAAACTTCACCATGTTGTGCTGGGCTCATCGTACCGGGGTCCACGTTAAGATACGGGTCCAACTTCCTCAAACGTACCTTAAACCCGCGTGCCTGCAAAAGCGCACCTATTGACGCGGAAGCGAGACCCTTTCCCAACGAAGAGACAACTCCCCCAGTAACGAATATGAAACGCGTAGGTTTTGTCGTCCCTTGTTCTTCCATATACAAAAATTCAAGTGTTATTCAGAGGGAACTTCCCCTGTCTTCGCCTCTCTTCCCGAAACTGTCTCGGGCTCCCCAGTAACGCTTACTTCCCTTATACTCTTTGAACCAATGCCGACCAGTAGCAGGGTGTTTAAAATGAAGACGGCTGCGACCACCGCGGTAAGCCTTGCGAGCAGACTAGACGGCGAGCCCTTGCCAAACACAGACCCCAGATTACACTGTGCGCCGCCAAAACTCCCGAGACTATCAGACTCTGGCGACTGAAGCAGAACCAACAACACCAGCAAAAGCGCCAGGAATACCTGCACAGCTACCAAAAACATAAGGCAAGTGGACAAACAACATCTCAGGATGCTACGGCGTTTATGAGGTTGCGTCAAGAAGTTGTTAACGTGTGCGTATCGATTTAGTCCCCAATTATACCCTAATGTGTGTATATATGCTAATCAGGTATAACTACAGGTGTGTTGGTTGACTGTATTTTCATGACATGGTCACACTATTCGTGTGTGTTTTTATAGGACTTGTAGGTAGACCAACACACTTTGTGGACTTTGGTTTTGTGAGTTGTTATAGCCTCTGTAAGGCAGGATGCTTGATGTAGAAATGTGGCGGTATTTGTGAATGATGACAACTGTGTAGACGCTTTCATAGAGTTTCTTTCATCGGGTCGCGGTATTTCCGAAAATACTTGTTGTAGTTATAGGTATGATCTCATAGATCTTAGGAAGTTTCTCAGAAAGCGCGCAGTTAGCATTGTCGATGTCAGCTACGATGACCTACGCAGCTACGTGCGGAGCATGAGCAAGAAAAAGTTTAGCGCTGCCACACTTGCTAGGCGTGTGTCGGCTATAAAAGGCATGTATAAATTTCTCTACAATGATCGAATTACTTCGAGAGATCCTTCTCTGAATTTGGACGTGTGCAAATCTGGTCGTAGCTTGCCTAAGGTTATAGGTGAACCTGATATAAACAGGCTATTTGAAGAAGCGCAGGGTGATCTCACATCGGAAGGCAAAAGGACACATGCTATAATTAGCATACTATACTCTTCGGGTATGCGCGTTTCGGAGCTGACTCAGCTTGGATTTTACGAAGTCCACGCTATGTTGCGTGAGCAGCAGAGTGACATAGGGCACATTGTAATAAAGGGGAAAGGAAACAGAGATAGGCTGATCCTCCTGAATCAAGCAGCTATGGAGAGCATCAGGGCTTACTTGGAAGTGAGAGAATGCTTTATAACGAAGGCTAAGGCAGAATCGAAGTGGCTATTTCCTGGTGCAAAATTCGACCAGTGCATTAGTAGGCAGCGAGTAGGGCAGATTCTGAAGGATCTGGCTCTAGCAGCGGGAGTTGATCCAGCAAAGATATCTCCTCACAAATTCAGGCACTCATTTGCGACACATTTGCTGAATAATGGGTCGAACGTAGTGTTCATACAGAAAATGCTTGGGCACGTTAATTTGTCCACAACGCAGGTATATACGTATGTTGCAAGCGAAAAGCTTAGAGAGACGTTGCGGCGCTTTCACCCACTTTCGGACACCAAGGACGACAGACAGTCTTAGATGCGTCGCGCCAGCATGTTCGGGAGACATCTGGATTTAGTAGGAGATGCAAGTTGGCTGTTGGTGAGGAGATCCCTTCCATGAGGTTTATCCGGTACGAAAGCTAGATATCGGCTGCCGTTTACGTTATGCGGCGCTGAGAACACAAAGTAATGGTACTGACTTTACAGTGTAGCGGGCAAACAAAATGCGGTGTACGGTGAGGTATCTTTGGTCTGTGTATGTTGTTAGGTTATGCAAATGTACTCAGCAACAAGCAGTTGTTATCTGCTGTCTCGATTCGAGCTTTATATGCGGCTTAGCTCGTGCGGTTTGCTGCATGTCAAACTCATGTTGCTAGGGTTATAACACGTACGAAAATACGCGTTATGTCCTGTTCACTGTGGCAGAATTGTGAAAAGGCTTGGCACTGCGGTGCATAATACATTCAACGCCAATGCAGTGTTACTATATGTTCACTTTCGAAATACACCCGTCTTGTAGTGACAGTACGGCATCGGCCTTGCGTGCAAGCTCTAGATTATGTGTGGCGACCAGGGCAGCTAGATTTTTAGATTTTACGCTGTTATACATTGCAGCGAAGACTGTATCTGAGATCTGTGGGTCTAAGCTGCACGTTGGTTCATCAGCTAAAAGCAAATGTGGGCATCTGACCAAAGCTCGGGCCAGAGAAACGCGATGTCTTTCACCGCCGGAGAGACTGCAAACTTGGTGCTGGATTTTTTCCCCTAGTCCAACTTCCCACAAAATTGCGGAGGCGTGCTTTTCCGATTCTCGACGCCCTCTTCCAGCAATGCGCAGTGGCAGCGCGACGTTTTCAAGAATTGAGAGTTCCTGCAGCAGATTTGGGGACTGGTACACAAACCCCAAGCTTTCCCTTCGTACACGGGTTCTGACTTTGTCACATGCTGGAGAACACTTTACGCCATTTATGAAAACGGTACCTGTTGTTGGGACTTCTAACAGGCCAGCAATATGCAGTAGTGTGCTTTTTCCAGCACCTGATGCGCCAATTATGGCGACGAATTCTCCCCTTGCTATATCTAAATCTATATCATGGAACACAGGCGTCTGTTGTCCAGAAAAGTGCTTACTGATCTCACGTAACTTCAATACTGTACCCACAGAGGTTCCTCAATAAAGACTATTGTACCCCTAAGTATATTCTTTGCTTTCTGGCAGTAAACATAGGAGTCTATTTTGGCGTTGATCCCGCTATAATTGCAGATGTGGGATGTCATATGGTGTTGTTGGGAATAGATCACGGAGCTGGTCCATTATCTAAATGCTTCCCAGCCTTGTGTGGCGCATTAGTGCCTTTTAGTTTGCCCTAGCAATGCAATGGAATTTGTCATTAAGGATTAAAAAGTTGCGCAAAAGTGTCAATGTGTATACCCTTTCTGATCGTTATTATACCCCTGGGTTTTTATGAGCGATTTTCCGGAGAAAGACAGCGAAGCCCTTAGATTCCACTGCGGCAGGAGACCAGGCAAGGTGGCGCTTATGCCAACCAAACCGCTCATGACACAGAGCGACCTGTCCTTGGCATATTCTCCGGGTGTGGCGGCTCCGTGCGTCAAGATTGCCTCGAATCCGGACCTTGTGTACGAGTACACGGCGAAAGGCAACTATGTGGCAGTCATATCAAATGGCACTGCAGTTTTAGGCCTTGGTAACATAGGCCCCCTGGCGTCAAAGCCCGTTATGGAGGGGAAAGCGGTACTGTTCAAGCGTTTTGCCGACATAGACGCGGTTGATATTGAAGTGAATACTGAAGACGTTGACGAGTTCATTAATTCTGTCAGGTATCTGGGGTGCAGCTGGGGTGGGATAAACCTTGAAGATATCCGGGCGCCGGAATGTTTTGTGATTGAGCGGCGTCTCGGTGAGTTGATGGACATACCGGTTTTCCATGATGACCAACACGGCACGGCGATCATAGTTTTGGCGGGCGTTATGAACGCGCTCGACATTACGGGTAAGTCGCTGAAGAGCGTAAAGATAGTTGTTAATGGTGCAGGCGCCGCGGGCATTGCCTGTGTTGAGATGCTGAAGTTTGTTGGTATTCCGAACGATAATATTGTGCTGTGCGACCAGAATGGGGTTATCTATAAAGGGCGTCAGCTTGGTGTCAACGAGTGGAAATTGAAGCATGCTGTAGATACGAGCGAAAGGGATCTTAAGGACGCAGTCAAGGGTGCTGATGTTTTCATAGGATTATCGGTGCGTGACGTTCTAAGCAAGGATATGCTTCTGTCAATGAACAAAGATCCTGTAATTTTTGCTTTGGCGAACCCTTATCCTGAGGTGAATCCCGAGTTTGCGAGGGAAGTGCGACCGGACGCCATAATAGCTACAGGTAGGTCTGACTATTGTAACCAGATCAATAATGTTATGGGCTTCCCGTACATATTTAGGGGTGCACTAGATGTGCGAGCTAAGTCTGTAAACAACGAAATGAAATTGGCTGTTTCTAAAGCTATTGCGGCTCTGGCAAGGGAAGTTGTAAGCGATGAAGTCCTTGAAGCTTACGGTGGACGTAGCATGAGATACGGCCGAGAGTACATAATCCCAACGCCGTTTGACCCGAGACTAATATCTGTTGTGTCTCCTGCAGTGGCGCGGGCCGCTATTGAGACAGGTGTAGCCCGTACGCAGATTGATGATTGGGACAAGTATGCTCGTGGGTTGAGTTCCAGAATTTCCCCTGCGTACAGCATACTGAATATTATGTACAGTTCAGTTAAAAGCACTCCAAAGAGGGTGATCTTCTCTGAAGGGGAAGAAGTAAAGGTGATAAAGGCCGCTCTTCAATGGCAGGCCCAGGGTTATGGCGCGCCGATTCTTGTAGGGCGTGTGGATAAAATAAAGGAAGGTCTCGACCGCATAGGTGCGGGTAGCCTTGGTGATATAACTATAGCCAACGCTGCATTATCTTCACGCAACGATGTTTACATAGACTATTTGTACAGCAAGCTGCAGCGTAAGGGGTATCTATATAGAGGGTGTGTTAGGGACGTTAAGACGGACAGGAACGTTTTTGCAGCATGCATGCTTGCGTGCGGTGATGGCGATATTCTTGTTACGGGTGTAACGCGAGGGTATCAGGAGTCGCTTTCTGACGTTAGTAAGGTTATAGGGGCTCGGAGTGAGGTCATGGGCTTGTCCGTGATAGTAATGGAGGATCGCACTCTTTTTATGGCAGACACTGCAATTAACGAATGTCCGGATGCAAAGCAGCTTGCTAATATTGCTATAACTGCGGCAACAGCTGCGAAAAAGATGGGACATGTGCCGAGAGTAGCGTTTATATCATTTTCCAATTTTGGAAGCCACGCACAGCGGGAGGCTGGTAGCATCAAAGAGTGCATAGATATACTCGACGGGTTGAACGTGGACTTTGAATATGACGGAGAAATGTCTATAGACGTGGCGTTAAAGCCGGAGTCTCTGGCTTTATACCCGTTCAGCCGCATTAAGGAAGCTGCGAACGTTCTGGTGATGCCGGGTTTGTACAGCGCTAGTATATCTTCAAAATTACTTCAAGAAGTTGGTAGGGTAGCTGTAGTGGGTCCAATACTTATGGGCATGGAAAAGCCGGTTCAGGTCGTGCAAATGACTGCCTCGGTTTCCGAGATCCTAAATCTTGCGCTGCTGTCGTCATTGTACAATGCTGTTTAGTAAGGGTAGAGTTTGTGTTGCGGCTTATGTTCCCGGAATTGGCGTGGGTCGGAGATTATACGATTGCTGCGGGCGCGAATATTCTGCACTACGTGCTGTGGGTTGTGCTGAAATATGCTTAATGTCACTTTTTTGTGTAGAGCTTTTACCCCGCGGTTTTATGTATTTTTAAGCTGTTGGTGAATATAGAATCTAGCATAAGAACGCCTATGGGTGATAGATGAAGCTTATCGGATACTTGTTCTGTGCAGTACTTCTCGCCATTTTTGGCGCAGCAGTCGCGCCCTATGTGGTTGACTGGAATGCACGGTATGGAGACTACGTATTTGCGCAGCTTGGAGCAGCCACCAGAGAAAGTGGTGTAGTAATAAAGGCATTAGGAAACATTCGTGGGCAGTTTCTGATCCCAAGGTTGACAGCAAGCAATTTGTATTTGGAGTGTAGCGAGGACAGTAAAGAGTGTTCAGGGGCCATTGCGGTGGAGCGTCTGGAGATGCGTTTGTCATTACTTCCCCTTATAACGGGCAGGGCACATGTTAAGTCTGTGGACATATATGGGTTACGAACTGACGCTAGCAGCTTAAGCAGGATTGTGAGGTCGCAGGCTTCCGGGGGTATCAAGAAAATAAGGATATTCGATTCCGTGATTGCCGATAACAGCGGTGTGGATGCTACTCACAGAAGCTCCATTTACATACGGCAGGGCGAGATAAGGTCCCGAGGTGGTACATATGAGTCTCAAGCAGAGTTGAGAATAGGAAGTGCCAGATATGAACTTCATTCCACGCTTGAGTCACAGGATGGTGGCAGCAGGGTGGCCAATGTAGAACTAAGTTCTACGAACACTAAGGTGGTGTTGTCTGGTAGTGGTAGGAGAACACGAACTGCGGATGTTGTGGACATTTCTGATCTTCAGAAGGGTTTGTTTAGAGGGTTTGAGTGGGTGCTAGATGCCAGGACCAACAATCTTACTGAGTTAGCTCAAGTTGCGGCTATAGCTACTAAGGTTGATGGTATTAGCTACGTTAATTCTTCCGAGAAGTTATCCATGAACGCCCACATAAAACAGAAGGAAGATGGTGGTTTCGAAGTAACAAGTTTGGACATAGATAGTGGTAGCATATCAGGGCATGCAAGAGGAGAGTGCAGTGATACCATGTCGTGTAAAGCGCAGTTGGTACTGTCCTCAGTTGACATAGATTCACTATTTCGCAGCGATATTCCAGATGTTGACGCATCCTATAGTGCGCCGATGAGGCGTTCTTCAGCACATTTTCCACTTGTAACAGCAGAGTTTGACGCGAAAGCCGAGCTGGATATCAGGGAGATTCGGTACAAAGGTAGTGTTGCCAGGAATCTGGACGCTAAGGTTTCTATAAGGGACGGTAAGGTTGCTATAGATCAGTTACGTTTGGACCTACCCGGGAGGAATAATATTTTGCGCATCAGCGGAAGTTCCGTTAATGCAGGAAGCGATTCTATACCTAGATTTACAGGGGCAGTTTATGCTCAGGGTGAGGATATAGATGCGCTTTTGAGCTGGGTGTTCCCTATTCATGCGAATGAATTGCGTAGTTCTAAGGACAGCGGCAAGTTTGTTCTAGAAAGCAAGCTTTACATAGCGCCGCGCATTGTTGCATTGCCGGGTATACGATTAACTTCGCAACGCGCTCGAGCGGAGGGTAACCTGAAATATAAGTACGGGAAAAAGGGAGGTGTGGTAATTGGTGGGATAACTGTGAGTGGTTTTTCCACTAGTGACTATAGCGTTGAAGGCATGGATATGAAACGCGACGTGGCAAGCTTTGCGTGGTTGCGTAATGTAATGGTTCCTCTTCAAGTTTTGGTAAAGTTCCAAGACTTTTCTATAGGGCATAAGGCGGTAAAGGAATTGAGCTTTCTTGCGGATGTGTCTGGCCGCAGAATGAATCTTGAAAAGATCCACTTTGTTGCGCTAAGTGGTGACGAGAGTGTATCCGAGGTTAGTGGTTCAGCGCGAGTGTCTTTGAGTAGCCAGGGCGTGCGGCCAAAAGTGTTTCTAGATCTTAAGGGAGACAAATATAGCTCCGAGTTTTTGTGGCTGCCAAAGTTTCTTGAACGCAATGCCCCTGAAGGTGCCAGCAAAAAGGTCTGGAAAGAGGGTATGTCAAAGTTTACCTGGTCCAGTAAGCCCATAAACCTTTCTGTCCTTGAAGGTATAGATGGTAGTGTTAGTGTTCGGATAAAGAGTTTTTCATTTGCAGACAAGATTCTCAAAGACCTTTCTCTCGCCTCTACCTTGAAAGAGGGTGTTATGTCCATAGACCATCTCAATTTCCGTAAAGGTAAGGGCAGGGTTAGGATTAGTGGCAATGTGGGACTGGGCGAGGTGTCATCCATGTCGGTGGTTATTGCAGCTTCTGATGTGTCAGTTGACGTAAAAGAGGCTCCAACTGCGCATGCTGGTAATTTGGTCAGTGGCAATGTGAGCGTCAGTGGAAGTTTGCAGATGCAGGGAAAGAATGTACTTGAGTGGGCAAACTCGGTTAAAGGAAAACTCAAGTTTGCATCAAGGCGTCTTGGCGTCAAAGGCGTGGATTTTGACGGCTTTATCACTACGCTGTTTAATGCCGAGAGCAAGGCGGAGATAGCATCTTTGTCGCGGGTGTCCTTGTATCAGGGCGATACTGTCTTTGAGAAGTTTGATGGGGAAATGGAAATAGACAGGGGAGCAGTTGTATCATCTGCGCAGTTCAGACTGAAAAATGCTGTAGGCGCAGCTTCTGTGAACCTGTTTATACCTCAGTTTACGGTTACTTCTTTGTGTAGGTTTACATTTATCCCTCCTAGGGGTGGTAGTCCTGAAAATATAGACATGTCTATGGAAGGGTATCTATGGCATCCTAATCCCACATTTGACATTGACAGACTATTTGAGATTGTGAGAAAAAACCGATAACTCAATTTATTGAACCTGGGGCTTAGACTCTGGGTGCTGTGTTGCGTTGTTCTTTAGTGGTGTGTACTTCTCAAGCCGCAGGCGGGTGATTGGCGCCGAGTGGCTGTCAGCAGGTCAGTCTATAGAGTATTGTTGTGTGTACGGAAGTACTACCTGTTGACTTATAAGATTCTATGCTAGATATAGCATAAAGTAATGTATTGTAGAAGTTTTCCTTTTTGAGTATAACTTCAGGGACGCTTGATTCTTTGATTAAGGGGCGTGTGATTTCTGCCATAAAAGACAATTTGGTAATATTGCAGGTAGTGGTGCCGCTGCTTTCTGCAGTTGCATGTTCATTGTTTCATCGTAGTGTGAACTTTGTGCAAGGCTTTGCCTGTGCAGTAGTTTCTAGTACTTTCATCATCTCTTTAGTGCTGTTTTATCAGGTCTACTCTGCTGGTTCCATACTATACAAGGTCGGTGGATGGGAACTGCCTTATGGTATAGAACTTAGAGTTGACTTGCTTAGCGCCACCATGCTCATGCTAGTGACATTTATAGGGGTTGTGAGTACGATTTATGGCATATATCCAAGCCGTAGAGAAATACCTGCATCTAAGGTGTCAAAGTTCTATTCTGTGTTCTTGCTATCGTTCAGTGGGCTACTGGGTATTCTTGTCTCAAATGACGCATTTAACGTTTACGTGTTTTTGGAAGTGGCATCGATATCAGCATATGTATTAGTAGCGATGGGAGGGCACAAGGGATCGTTGGTATCAGCGTTCGAGTACTTAGTTATAGGTACTGTGGGTGCCACATTATATCTATTGGGTGTTGGCCTCTTATATGCTTCTTCGGGCACGTTGAACATGGGCAGTCTGGCTGTGTTTCTCAGTGAGATGCCTATTAGCAAGTCAACATATGTGGGTATGTTCTTTGTGATTTTTGGTTTAGTCATCAAGGCAGCTTTGTATCCATTTCATGGGTGGCTTATCAGGGCGTACACCACGTCGCCTTCATTTGTAGCTGTGTTTCTATCTGGGACTGCCACGAAGGTCATGATATACCTTGTAATAAGGGTTACACACAGTGTGTTTGGAGCACAGTTAGTATTTGCTACGCTGCCGTTGGGTAAAATTATGCTTGCCTTGGCGGCATTAGCTACTGTTGCAGCTTCAATATTTGCGGTTATGAGTAAAGACATAAAAGACGTTTTGGCGTACTCCAGCGTTGCAAATATTGGCTGTATTATTTTTGCAGTGAGTCTGAACACGTATTCAGGTTTAGCAGCAGCAGTGGCATATCTTGTAAATCACAGCATTGTCAAGTCGGCATTGTTTATGGTTTCTGGTGGGATCTCTTACCACTTTGGGCAAGGTAAAATGGACAAGTGCCTCAGTTTAGGTCGTGTAGTGCCCAACATCGCGTCAGCGTACGTGTTGCTATCACTAAGCCTTGTGGGAATGCCGCCCACAATGGGGTTTGTGGCGAAATGGCAGATGCTCAGCTCATTTGCCAATTCTAATGCATGGGAGGGGCTAGTCGCGTTGGTTGTGGGATCGGTATGCTCTGTAGTTTATACATGGAAGGTAATTGAGTACCTATACTTCAATCCCGGTATTGTCGAGGGATGTGCAAATGACCTTTACATAAAAACGCCTCGTTCTATGACTTTGTGCATATGGGTTATGGCATGCTTAGGCCTCGCTGCAGGCACATATCCGTTGCCCTTGACTTCTATATCTGAACGAATAGCGGCATCACTGCTTATTCTGCCGCAGTAGACACACTGTGAAATGACAGGAAAATGCTGAGCTATCTCCCTTTTCCCTTACCGGCATCAAAAACCTGTGAGACCGACTCTACTCCTTCGACCTTTGTGCTGGTATGGCGGTGATTCTCATAGGCAGAGATAAAACGCTGCGGGGCAGAAGAGCCCTTGGTCGAAGGCGTGGATGCCGCAGACCCAGGATGTCCCTTTACGTACATTGATTTGTTCCTTAGTCCCTTGTTGCGTTTTCGAATGTACGCGGTTACCCAGTTTACAGAATTCGTCAGGAATACGTACAGAACTACCCCAAACACGGCAGAGAAGACTATTCCGGACAAGCTGTGCATCACCCACCTACGCCAACCATCTGCGCAAAAGCATGAGTACTAACTGTTCCAAGGTGCAACAAAACACATCGCAACGAAAGACGCTCATGCGGGCGCATTCTATAGTAAAGTTTCTCGAAAGTAAACCGCAATAGACATTAACCCCTTCTGTACCTATTAAGGTGTTCCCGACTGGAAACCAACAGTTAACGTTTTTGCGTCCTGAAACTAGAAATACAGATTACGCCAATATGAGAGCTTGTATCACGCTGAAGGTAAGACTCTTGAGGTTCGGTGTTTAGGATCATAATACTATTGGAACGTTACTGGCCACAAATGGAAAGGGGCCACCGTGGTTCACGTAAGTGTTAAGACAAATATTTGCACCCAGTGCTGGATTTTAGCGACTAAACGCTACGCAATTATAGCGAATGTGAGATTTGGTAGTGTTTATCTCGATACTGTACACATGGGTTACAGTGGATCGTAATGTAGTACTGAATGATTTGCACAAGGCAAGTAGCTAGCATTTGTACTAGTACGCACATAGTACCGTGTGATTTTTCATTACCAGTTATTGTGTCAATTTACATGCTGCACATTAATGTTGTGCTTGGAGGATTCCGCGGAGCCAAAATACTCAGGCGGCAAGCGTGCGCCCTTGCTTATTCCCATTTGGGATATAGGTTCTTGTAGCTGCAAGATGCCGTGTACTGATGCAAGTTGGCTATCTTCTATGCAAGTATCAGAGCTGCCGTACATACGCTAAGTACCAGTAGGGAAAGACGGGTTCTTGCTTACCTAGTGCGCATTTTCCCGAAGCGCGCTATTTATCATCTTGTCTATTATTGTATGCAGGCTCACCACCGTGCTTGTATGTTTAATTTGGGATCCATTACCGAGTACATTGTCCGCAGCGCCCGGTACTATGTCTATGTACTTTCCTCCCATAATGTCGGAATACGTTATCGCAGCAGAGCTATCCACGGGCAACATTAGGCCTGCAGCAATGCACATCTTCACAACTGGTGTGTTTTGACGGTTTAGATGAAGTGATGTCACGCTGCCCACGCTCACTCCTGATACTCTTACATCGCTGCCCACACGCAACCCATCTACATCGGCGAAAGCCGCCGTTATTGTGCTACACTTGGCGTTGAATCTTGCCTTATTTGAGAGCTTGCTGACCATGAAGCTGCCAATCGCAATGACCGCAGCCGACACCAAAATTCCTACAAGTACCTCTATAACGCTGCATTTAGACATACTCACCCAATTTGCACAATCCACTAACGCGAAAACACCAACAGACCGCACTCACTTCTTTTGTATGGAGCGGTGAACTAATAACTCCCTGCACAGATGCAGGCTACATGACATCCAATCTGGCAACCCACAGGACCCTTGCCATTGTGCACGTACATGATTAAAGACCAGTTTACTCACGTTGCTAGCTTGCGTTGGGAGGAGTTGCTTTGTGTGGATGATAAGCATTATCAGTTCCTGTCATATTCGGCACATGAACGCTTCCGCCACACTCTGGCAATATTTCATCGCAGGTATAATGTAACCACAGGTGGCATCTGGCGGGGACTGTTGACGGATCAGCCCTACCACCGTAGGTTACCCATCTTTGTTCCTTGCCCCGAACCACACGTGAGTAATAAGAATTGCCAAAGTTGTCGGTATACACACAGCGGGCACGATTCCGGATGAAGAATTTCAACTTTTGGAAGAAAAAAGCGCGAACTCCCATAAAATCCCAGCCCTCCTACGTTGCTCAATTATAAGGTCTATGATATGAAACACAATTGCTAACTGATTTTCTGGGTGTGGTTAGCAAGGATTCTTAGTGAAAATTGAGCTTTTATGAAATGTCCATTTTGTAATAGTGCAGATACTAGAGTGAAAAATTCTAGGCACTCCGATGACAACATGTCGGTTAGAAGACGCAGATTGTGTGAGGTGTGTAACTCCAGGTTTACTACGTTAGAAGAGTTATCACTAAGACCAATGATGGTGCTAAAAAAGGATGGCAGACTGGAACCTTTTGATAAGCAGAAGTTGATGACATCCATAATGATAGCTACGAACAAGCGTCCGATAACGCAAGCGCAGATAAAGATGGTGCTCAGCAAAATACTCTACAAGTTTGAGTCTGTGAAGGAAAACACGATCCCCACAAGAGTAATTGGAGAGATAGTTAAGGGCTATCTCCTGATTCTCGATAAAGTTGCCTACATAAGGTTTGTCTCCGTGTATATGGACTTTACAGACGCGGATGACTTCCGTAGCGTTGTCGAGAGGATCAAAGATGATACAGGAAAATAACCTGAGCAGGATATTTTTCTTGAGTTGGTGAGGTGCTTGTGTTAGCCTCAGGGCTGCCCGTGGGGGCATAGCTTAGCTGGTAGAGCATCTGTTTTGCACACAGAAGGTCAGCGGTTCGACTCCGCTTGCCTCCACATGTGGAGCCGCGTACGCAGGCTCCCGGGTGAGAATACTCACCCGGTTTATTCCGTCTCACGGTGCGTGCTACTTCCCGTTGTATTAAATGTTGAACATGTTGTCGAAAGACGCAAGGTCCCCATAGGAAAAGTTCCCTATGGTAACGTTTCCGGCTGCATCTACATAGGCGCCAGGTACGCGAAATTCACCACCGCATGATTCCTGAATTATGACATTGTACAGGGTCATAGCCTCGTGATAGCTCAGTTCTTGGTTTTCGTACTTGGTATTCAGATTCATGTAAAATATCTGCATATCGTCGTACGTTGCGCGCACCCATAGGGGATAAGTCTCCGGACTAGTTGTTGTTCCTGCAAACACTTTTCTGCCTTTTCCGGCAGCGTCGATAGGTTCTTCCGCGGCACCACTTTGCGGAAGCTCAGGATTTATATCTGGCACAGTGTCACCAGCATTTCCCGAACCTTCTGCGGCAGCCTGCTGTGGGGGTAGCGCAGGTCCCACATGGTGCGCATCGATATCCTGAGCTACTGGAACGCCTTCACCTTTTGTTGCGCTGTTACTATGTGTGTCAGTGTCAACCTTGTTATCTTCGTTGATACCATCTGTGGGCGCCGTTATAGTCTCAGTTTTGGTACCAATATCGGAGATCTGACCACCCGCGGCACTGGAACCAAGGTTTTTTGTATCTTCAGGTGCTGCTTCGGGCTCTTCTTTATGTACTGCACTGCTGTCAATAGGATGCGCAGCATCGCTACTGGCATTGCCTGGGCCCTGCTGCGTAGGTACTATATGTTGCGTATCGGTACCCTGAGACACTGGGACATCTTCACGTTTTGTTGTGCTGTCACTATGTGTGTCAGTATCAACTTTGTTAGCTCCTTTGGTGTCATGTTCGGGTACTGTTACGGTCTCGGTCTTGTCACTAGTATCAGAATCATCATTGCCAGTAGCGGCGGAGCCAATGTCGTCCGTACTGGGACTAGTAACCGAAAGAGGAGCGGCATGAGGAAGTGGGAGTAGTTCCATTACTTTCAGATGTTGCTCTACCGTTCTACCAGAATCTACAGTGATAAGTGGATCCTCAGCTCCGGCGGTAAACTTATAGACAGTTTCTTCAGAGCTTTGTCCCTGTGATACATCCAACTTGAATAATAATGGGACAACTGCGTGGAGCATTTTCTCCAGCCATGGAGAAGACGTAACGATTGCTATTGGCACTCCCGTGTCACTGTCAAAGAAGGATATGCTGTGGTCGTTGAGATCGAAATATAGATATTTGTTCTTATGTTCTTCTGTCTGGGTGAGCAGTTTTACGGAATTATTAACAGGCGTTATTGAAAACGGGATCCACGACTTATATTTACCTGGGGTATCCGAAAACGTAAGCATCAAAGAAAATTTCGAACTGTCCTTGGGGAAACTGACAACGGTTTTTAACCACGGTATTAGGGTTTCGTCCTTCAGGAACTGCAGATTGTCGCCACCATTTTTGTCCAGAGAAAACGCAAGCTGGTCATTTTGTATAACTACATACAGCGGATGGGCGTTACTCGCACTATGCAGAGCATTCCCGTATGCTGAATTTAGTTTCTCCTTATACAGGTCCAGTTTGAGTTCATAAAACGTCCGTTTGCTATCAGCATAGTTGTTGTATTCAAGGTTAAGGCTTGAGTCACCTTGCGAAACAAAAACGCTTTCTGCGCTAAGGTGCGCCACCGGCTTGGACGCAAATTCTGATTGAGCCAGATAGTTATTCCCTATAGGAAATAATGCTACAGGTGAATCATCTTCGGCGTGGTCGCTAGGCAGAAGCATAAATGAAGCTGTCCCCTTTGTGCTGGAGTGAATGCGCGGTAAGTCCCAATGTTGCAGAGGGATATCTAGGAGAATACGATTGGCATCAATAGGCGTCGTATGGGGATAGCTATGTGCATCTTGATCGCAGAACGCTAGAGAATAGGAACCACTAGCCTCGTCCTTCAGTACCTTCAAGAATTGCATATTTTGTTTTATTGCAACGTTGTATCCATTTACAAAGTCATGTGTAACTATGGAGCCATCTTTGAAATAATAACCAGTATGCGGCAGGGGTATCGTTTGGTCATTAATACGGAGCATGACTGGATATCTATAAGTATATGACAAGCCCGCGTGATTTTTTAGCGCAGTATCGTCTATGTATAGCGGCAGTTGGGAGAAAATATTATACGGCATATCTCCACGCGTAATTGGATATGAGGCATCGTAGTGCTGTTGTACATCCTGTGTGCTCCAGGCTAGTGGCACGTATTCGCCATGTTCCGGTTGGTAGAGTGACTCAGGTTCATGGGAATCTAACAATTGTAGGAATTTCTTCTCGTTGTCCCCCACTTTATCAGAATTTGTCTCCAGGATGCTGGGTATTATACCCAAGGAACCTGTGATCGCGCGCCCTTCACCGCTTAGCGTTACGCTCTTTGCTTCGAAACTGACGCCGTCGTATTGTATGTCCAGAGTAGCGGCTTTTTCGATAAATTCCTGTAATACATTGTGTCTTAGATCAGGAAATTGTTTGTGAGATATATCTGCTAACGTGCGAGCGTCTTTGTGCACTATACCAAACAGTTGATCACTGTTAAATCCAAACAAGATATTTGCTTCTTGGCTAAAGGTGGGAATAGAAATGACTCCAGCGCTTGTTTTTATCCCTATACCCTGCAGCGGAACGCCGCGCACAGAGTCAAAATCCTCTGTAGTAGTGACTCTAAGCGCGTAAAACTTTTTATCCGGGCTGTATATAACACGCTCGTGTAGCAAAGCGTTTTTCAGTAGCGATTCGCTGTGTTTGAAATCATCTACAAGTTCTGCTTCGTGAAGTGATGTTGAGAAAAATATTTTTGTTCCGTCTGTGATGATATAGAGCGGGTGCTTTTCCAACGCAGCTTTACGAGCGGCTGCCATGTCCGCTGTATGTGCTTTATCGAAATCGAACTTTAGTTCCGTGTCCGTGACATGACCTATACCTTGGAGGAGACGACATGTTTTATAGTCGGGATCTACTTCAAAAAGTACATACCTGGTACCAAGGTGTGTTGGGGTTGTAGATAGATCTGCGGGTGGGTTTGTAAGATCTACAAGTGCGTATGGCATGAGGCTGTTTGCAGATTTGGCTTTTAATGGAGGCGTGTTCTGGTCATTGTATATGCCTTTCAACTCATCTTGGGTTGGCATAGCGCCTTCAACATAAACATTTTTTAGCACAAGAGTATCTGGCCTGTATTCGGATAGGAAGTCGAAATAGCTTTTGTTTTTTGGCTCTACTAACGAGCAGCTATCTTTATCGGTACAGTACCTCAGCTGATCGGAGAATTCGTGTTGCAGTAACGAATACCCAACTTCTCTACAGTGCGTAAGAACATATTTTCCATCTTCTTGTTGAAAAACTTTTATAAATAAGTGCTGAGGATCCAGGTGCAGTACGTACCCATTCTGCTGATGTAGGAGTAGTACATCTCTTGAAGTGGAAACGTACCTTGGTACCGGCATCATTAAATCAACGCCGGATCCTATAGCATCTGTATATCTCGGAGTGATGTGTGCGTGGGCAACGAAAAATGATTTTCCTGATTCAGGATCAGTGCATATCTTTTCTCCTACATGAAGAGGCAAACTTTTGGACAAGATGTATGCGGGTGCTGGTTGATCTGCGACTGCGCCGGTTACGGTATTCTTGTCAGAAGGTTTTGCAGTAGGCATCTGTGAAGGAATGTGCAAATCCGTTTGCCCTTTAGCTTCTGACATGGATGTCACGTCTTGGTTGCTAGAAGAGCTCACAGGTGTTACTGGTGCCTCATCTTGCTTCGGCGTTACGGGTCTGTCGGGTTTTACCGATACTTCGAGAGGAAGTAACGACTGATCTCTCGAGTCTGAACTTGCAGCTGCAGATTGTGCATTGTTCTGCGCAGGGGCGGCGGTAGTGCCCATAGAGCCTGAATTGGAGGCCTTCGACTCAATTTCTTGTGGTGCCGATGCTGAGGAGCTATCAGGTTTTTCTGTCGCTTTGGCAGCGGCTATAGGAGATTCCTTCAAAGTTGGTGCAGCCGTTTCGGACGGTGCATCTGACCGCGCGGGTAAAGTTCCTGCCGGTGCCAGGGCAGAATCGGGTTTTGGCACTTGTGCTTTGGGTGTTGGAGGAACTATAGGAGGACTCGCAGGTTTTTCTGTTGCTTTGGCAGCGGCTATAGGAGATTCCTTCAAAGTTGGTGCGGCCGTTTCAGACGGTACATCTGACCGCGCAGGTAAAGTTCCTGCCGGTGCAAGGGCAGAATCGGGTTGTAGCACTTGTTCTTTGGGTGCTGGAGAAACTTCAGAAGGGCTCCCAGGTTCTTTTGTTGCTTTGGAAGCAGCTATAGTAGATTCCTGCAAAGCCTGTCCAGCTGGTGCATCGGGCCGTGCTTGGGCTGTGTTGGTGCCCATAGAGCCTGAATTGGAGGCCTTCGACTCAATTTCTTGTGGTGCCGATGCTGAGGAGCTATCAGGTTTTTCTGTCGCTTTGGCAGCGGCTATAGGAGATTCCTTCAAAGTTGGTGCAGCCGTTTCGGACGGTGCATCTGACCGCGCGGGTAAAGTTCCTGCCGGTGCCAGGGCAGAATCGGGTTTTGGCACTTGTGCTTTGGGTGTTGGAGGAACTATAGGAGGACTCGCAGGTTTTTCTGTTGCTTTGGCAGCGGCTATAGGAGATTCCTTCAAAGCTGGTGCCGCCGTTTCAGACGGTGCATCTGACCGCGCAGGTAAAGTTCCTGCCGGTGCCAGGGCAGAATCAGGTTTTGGCACTTGTGCTTTGGGTGTTGGAGGAACTATAGGAGGTTTCTTCAAATCTGATTCAGCTGCCGCAGGTGGCACATCTGGTGGCGTGAGGGAAGTTTTTGCTGGAGTTAGAGCAGATTGCGGTACTTGTTTTTCGGGTGCAGGGGGCACTGTGGGAAGGCTTGCAGGCTGTGAGGCAGCCTTTGGATCGGCTGCTTTTTCTTGTGCCGGACCTGCTTTGACGGAATCAAGGGGTCTGTTGTGGGCATCCAGCACTTGCTCCTTACTCTCAGGTACTGATGCAACACTGGACGTTTGAAGGTCTTCTGTTGTTGGGTTTTCAATATGTGACTCATACAGGTCATCGAGTAACCTGGAGTGTTCTGCTATTTTTCTTCCATAGAGTGTCAACGCAGTATTATGCAAGCCACTGTTGTTATGCAGTAGTGGGGGAGATACGAACCCAATTGAGCTGGATATTGCCTCCACGTCAGATGAGAGTAATGTGCTGATGTGTGAGTGCTTTGGTTTGTATGCAATACTAAAAGTTTCGTCGTGGTACAACAAATCACCGCCAGGAATATCTAGTGCTGAAAGCATTGCAGCCCCGTCGGCACTTCGGAGAACAACTTTGGGAGTTTTGTTAGAAGTCACGTCCAATTGAGCCCATATTGGATCTGTAACAGAAAGCGCTTTCCCATTAACGAGTTTGTAAATTTCGCTAATAAGCATTTGACGGTCATACTCACTTTTCACGACAAACTTATCCTTCAGGGTTTTTGCAGGGTCTTCATGTACTTGATGAAGGGCAAGGCCTTTTTCTGAAACCACGAGGAATGTTTTCGAGTTTTCACCAGCAAGGTGCTGAGTACTTGGTTTTATAGATTTACACAATACGGGTACTTGTTCATCATTATAGTGCATGAAACAAGTATTGGGCTCGTCGCTGTACGTTGAGAAGTACAATGATTCTCCATTAAGCACGCCCACTTTTTTATTGCTGTGATACTCTATAACTTCTGCGTCGTTACCTTGCATACTTATTTTATAGACAGGCCTGTTGCCCTGGCTCGAATATAGCTTTTCCAGAGTTTCTTGGTTTACTGCGCCGTTATCATGACGCACAAGTACATTGCCTATCATCTCAGGAAGGACACCCTTGATTGTTGTGTGTCGTGAGTCCATAGCATGGACATATGATCCCTCTTGATACTGGAGTATGAGCGCATTGTGTGGTATTACATCGCCGTTTTCGTTACAAAATGTGAGGCTGTACTTTTTTACACCGTCTGATATGTTAGCCACGACTTTTAGAAAATGGTACTGAGCATGTACACTGCCAGCTAGGTATGATGCGTCTATGCATATCAGTTGTCCGGTTTCTTTTTTGAAGTAATATCTATAGATAGGTAGTTCTGTTGCAGTTGTTTCGCCAGGCTTGATGTAAGTGGCATAACTGATAACGTCTACAGGTGAGGGGGCGTTGGTCCTGTTATGTAATATGGCAGCCTTACCAGGTAATACTTCAAGGTGCAGTTCTGTTGTGCCTTGCGGTTGTGTAGCACGTGTCGCCGTGGAACCTGTTGTATTGACGTGTTTTGGCGTGAGCTCAGCTAGAGCTCTTTGATCGCTAGGAGCCTCATCAGGGGCAAGCAGTACGTGTTCTGCATTGGACGCATGCTCCGCACTGGTGTGTCCAACGCTCTCAGATGCAGCAGGTTCAGAATTGTGCTCGATGTCTTCTCCACCGTTTATTTGAGGGGCCTGTAGTGTACGCTGAGCAGATTCAGTTTGGTCTTGTGGAGTTAATACTTGGTCTAAACTTTGTGCAAGTGGTTGTTGAGGACTCCCGACTTTTGGAGCAGCTGGTTCCGGCAAAGTAGCTGCAGCACTAGCATCTTCAGTGTGTGTAGCAGAGGCGGACTGTTGGGATGGAGGATCTACCGGAACGTTTTCTGGTACGGCATCATCCACGGGAAGTTTTTTGTTCCGTCGTGATTCTAACATAAGGTTCTTAAACGAGTTTGATTCCAGGCCAATGCGGTTTTGACCATCATCGTAAGAAGCTTCATCCTTGTGGTATTTTAAAAAACCAAAGTTTGCAATTCTTGTCCTACCACCTACATCCGTTACTCTCAATAGGTAGGAAATGTGGCTTTGTAAAAACGGCCCTACAACTTCTGGTACTAGCGATAGCAGCAGTTCATCGGCCTCGGATTTGTTGGCGCTGAACCGTGATCTTTTCCATATTGCAGCATCTGAAAATATCAATGCATCGCGTAATGGTGTACGGGGATCCAGTACAAGGTCGCTATAGTCTTCAAGAATAGCCGCAACTTTATATTCTGGAGCCTTTTTAAGGTGATCTTGCGCTATAACAGACTCGATAGTTATCGGCAGCGCGTAATAGCCCTCCAGTACTGAGAACGGCTGGCCAACTTTCTCCTCGGGCAATACTAGGTTTACTTGTCTCAGCAGTTTCACCGCCATACTGAGGTTTTTTACAATTTCTACGGGTGATACTTGTCCTGCGTAAATGCCCTCTAATTCGCGGGACACTGAGTACTCCCCGCCGTGAATAATCAGATACACGGGATGCTCTAGCAACGTGTCCTTAATGGCATCAGGTAGCTCTTTTCCGCCTAATGCGTCATTGAAGTCTACAGATATACTTTGCGCTGGCTTGTTTTCACTGGGTTTCTTTTGCAGTGTGGTGTACTCAAGCTTTATCTGCCCATCAGTGATATGGAACAGTGCCATGGCTGTGGAAAGGTACCCTACATAGTCCTTCGGCGAGCTTTTTGAGTGGCTTGGCATTTTGTAGACGTCTACTCCTTGTTCCCCCAGTGAAGGCTTTTTCGGAGCCTTTAATTCAAAAACCATTCCTGCATGAGCGCAGTCAAAGAACTTTTCATCTAGTATACACAGAGATTTTTCTACGTTACGAAGAGGCTGTGGGTTACTCTCCAGGTATTTTTTGTTGGAGGATATGGGCACTGCACGTTGTGTTGCATGCCGTATAAAGTCTTGCTTTGAAGTTGCAGCGTACTCTTCTATAGAGTCTAAATCTAATATCTTACCGGTTCTTGAGCACAAGCTAGCAGTTATGCTATTTTTCCCCTCGAGACCAGGCGATTTGCAGTTTATTTTGAGGTAATGAAATTCTCGTGGTATGGCTAACCTTGAGACCGCGTCTTCGTAGAACAGAACTTTGTTGCTGAAGTAGAACCGGCCTGAGGGCAAGCTAAACTCTGGCGTATTACTATGTTGCTCACTGGGTGTATTTCTTGTTGCGAAAATTTCAAAGTACTGTTTTTTACCGGCTTTTCCGTCGCTAATCAACTTTCCAGGGTAAAGTAACGTCCGCAAGAATGATGTATTTTTGTGTTTGAACATGTTGTTTTGCCAGAAGATCGAAGCCGAAGATAGATATGTATAGCGCCTTAAGAATTTATGAAATGCATAGAATGCTACTTTTGGAAACCAAATGTTCACAGGAATAGATGCATTTACTTGGCATAACGTACGGCCCTACAAGGAGAGCGGTATCGCGGTCTCTATGTGTGGGTGACAAGTCGCAAAGTTGGACAACTACACTTCAGCTCTGTTTTGGCATCTTCATGCTCAAAAAACGCGTTCAGGGCGGATATGCCACCCGTATGCAAAAATTATTTTTGACTCCCTCTGGTGATTGTGCTTTACTCCGCGCCTTCCCTAAAAGGTAAGGTTATGAAATACCAATTTCGATACAGAGTCACTTATATGCCCGGCGGGCGAACGGTGACGCATTACAAATACGGCTCAGCACATGACCACGGCTCTCAAGGATTCACAAGCATGTTTCCTGTGTATGGCCACCGCGGAGCGCGGATGCCGTATCCCAGCGATGACGATTTCTATCAACACGGTTATAGCCAAGGATATTCAAATAATGGCTCGTATAACCCATTTTACGGCGGAAGCACAGAGTGGGTTCAAGTATCACCAAATGGCGCGCGTGGCCGAGTTATTTGGGTGCAAGGATCATCGGATTCTTCTACTTGTGTACCACCACCTCCTCCTTGTGATTACGAACCAACGCCGCCTCGAGTATATCCCCCACGCGATGACGATGGCGACACTTTGAAACCAGTCGCGGACAAAGCAAAACCTGACAATAAGCCAATATCTCCTGAAGAACTTTCCCGCGGTAGGGCTAAGCCAGTATCTGGTAGTGATAATAGCACGGATGAAACTGACCCAGGGTTCCCGTACTCTGGACACACAAGGAGTAGCCACCATTCCGCTTATGAGCGCGGTTTCCACGAAGTGTATGATATGACACCAGGATTTTTAAAGACTTTTGGCATAAAAGTACACACCAAGAGTAGATTAACGGCATCAGAAGCAGAGGAGATTCAGAGAGTAATTACTGACTCAGCACGTGAGTTTGATGCAAGGTTAGGCAGTCTTTCTGGGAAACCTTGGCCTAGGAAAGATTTGCGCATACATCTGTTTGATGATAGAGCAGATTTTGAAAATGCGGCGGCTCGCTCCGGTGACAGCGTGCGTGGTGTAGGTGGTTTTACAAACATGGAGAGCGGTAAGGTATTCATGCCGCGTGGAGCAGTTCGCAGTGGGTTTTCTGAAATGACTCACGTTTTAGCGCATGAGCTGTGCCACTTTTACCTCCACTATTCTGCGCGTTCACATCTGGAAACGGAAGACCGGGATCCAACCAATGAGGGAAGGGACTTTATTCATGAAGGATTAGGTAACTATCTGTCTTACCTTACATCGCAACGTAGTGCGAAAGATGCTGACACCTATTTCCACAATGCAGCACGTCAAGCATCACACGCGTTACGAAGTAACTACCGCCTACAACACGCGGAAACACTGGATGAATTGGTAATTGCGTCTAAGGCGACAGGGCACCATAACCTAAAATACAACTTGGGACTTGCCGTTATGAAGTATTGGGAAGAGAAACACCCTGGTGTGCTGCGTGAAGTTATTACGCAACTGTCTCGACTCAAACATAATCATCTCAATAAGAAAGAAAGGGGTGAAATACTTGAAAAGATCAACAAGGTACCTAGTGGTTTCTCGGCATGGTTAGAGAAGCAGGCTTCACGACATCATGGCGAACACGAGGATCACCCGGACAGTGGGTGGTCGCATGGTAACCCTGCAACACCTGCTTCAGGAGCCGAAGTGGCAGCTGTAGCAAGTCGTGGAATAAAAGTGCCGTCTCAAAAACATGAAAAGACGAGCGTGTCTACAAATAAACATGAGCCTACTCAAGTTAGTGAGCCAACCACTGCACATCCACACAGTGATAAAAGTCAGAGTGGTAATTCTGCTGCCAATGGCAACACAGATTCAAGTGTTCGCGAGAAAACGCCTACAGATGATGGGTGCATAGAACAGAAAACTGCTGCAAACGGTAATAGTAGTGCACATCCTAGTTCAAAGCATGATGCTAAACCAGAAAACAAAGGCACTGTGGAAAAAGGCTCTGATAAAACCAGTCATGAGCACGTACCTGAGCACGATCAGACAAAAGGTGTCGATAATCATGTTGCTACAGCTAAACCAGCTGCAGGGCCGTCCACAGCGGGTGTTCATGGCACTGAGGTTGTTGGTGGCCAAACAAACACTAGCTCAAATCCTGTTAGTAGTAGCTTTGCAGCGATTGAGTCAAAATTCGATCACTCATACGATGTGACATCACTTGTTATATCAAGAATGAACATAGAGTGCCGTGTACGTAGCACAGGCCCCCTAGATGATAGGACTGTCGTGCGTGCGGAACGTATAATCAAAAAGACTGTACGTGCGTTTATAGAGGAATTTGGTGTGCTGCCAAAAAGTGATACTCCTCGCCAGGTTGACGTATGGATACACAGCAGTAAACCTGCGCTCGTTGAGTCATTGGCGGCTCTTGGTGAAGACCAAAACGCGGGAGGAATGGCGTGGACATCTCTGGGCAAAATATATGTTGCGAAGCTGGGTAAGACCAGATTTGAGAATCTAGCCCACGAAGTTGCTCACCAGATGATGCACTTTGCTACTAACGGAGCATTTAACAATGTTAAGGCATCCCAGTTCCTGAACGAGGGTGTTGCCGAGTATATACAGCAGATTGCAATGCTAGGAAGGGGCATGACTCTGGAGCTGAGCTCCATCATAGACAATGTTAATAAGGCTATGGAGAAGTGTCCAGATCTCAAGAATGCCAAGTCTTTTGAAGAGATCGCTAGCATTATTGACAAACATCCTGGTGATCCAGTCTATGAACATCTGCAATATAGTTTAGGTGCATCGTTTGTAAAATATTTGCAAGATACTAACCCTGAATTATTAACGGGCCTGTTTAAAGGGGCCGCAACATCGGGTGCTTCAAAGTATGGTGACACGTTGCCCAAGGAATTGGATGCTGTTTACAATGCTTCCTTCCTTGGATGGTTGGCCGAGAACGGGGTATCTAAATTTGCGCAAAACCACGGCATGCTAACTTCCAACCCAGCGGATAGCATCGGGTACATTGATCATATAATTGATGGTAAAATCACTCGTGTGTCAGTGTATACAGCGAACTTGGAAGATAGTAATCACCATACAGTGGGCATGTTGTCTCCAGTGGCGCATAAATGGGTAAGCGGTAACATCACTACGCTTAATCCGGAGACCCATGATGGGATATGTATTCCGCAAGAATACCAACATTTAAAGCCTATACAAACGTCTAGCGGCCTAAAGTATGTATACAGCAACTACAACGGTGTGGAATACTTTTCGAGCAAATCCAACGCATCTGTTGAGCAATTGTCCAAAGCTATGGCTAAGTATGACAATGAACTTGCAGGCATACATACGCATGTTGAAGAGCTTAGATCTGAGTTTGATTCATACGTTAGAAGCGGGTGCTACGGTTCCGGCTTACAGTTGTTGCATAGTATAAAGGATGTATGCTCTCTACTTAAAGGCGCAATGAAGGGGACAAACTCCTCGGTAGAGCAGGAGCTTGAACAAATAGAGAAGGGTAGTGCAGATGCGACCCCGAGACAGTTGAGGGAAAGTGTTGATGTAGTACATAATGCGTATAAATCTTATGCTACTGCTAAGGCGCAAGCTTTGTTGGATCAGCCCTCTTCGGGATCATCTGATCAAGCAATGCTCTCAAGGATACTGAAGTCCCTTATCTACATAGATCCTGAGACGATGATTGGGGTGGGAAGCGCTGTCAACTTCCGACAGCTTGCGGAAGACAACCCAGGCAAAGTTTTTGCAATTTGCGGCACTGGCCAAGGTGGAGTGAGCGGCGTATCTATATACCTTGACGGCACAAAGATAGGTGAGCTTCCTAGTAATGCTGAGCTGTTCCTGAAGCACAAAGACCATAAGAGTGGTGATGATGTTGAAAGGTTTGCAGTCTCTGATGTTCTTAAAACTGTCCACACTGTATATGGTGTCAGGCCGATCGTTGCGGTTAGCAAGGATGAGAACGGTAACACGGTTGGTAAGTTTGTATCTGGCACTAAGGGTGATAGTTCAGAAAATGGTGAACTTGAGATCGTGGTAAATCCGTTCATTGAAGTTCCATCAGGAAATATGCATGTATGGAAGACGCTTCCTACTACCAAAGGTATCAAGGTTGTATCTGGTGTGGATGCTAACCACGATGATGTCAACAAACCGGGGCAACCTTCAATTCAGAAGGGTGATCTAGTAGACGATCGCGGTACATATAGGACCAGCGATGACATGCACGAAGCTACCATAAAAAGTGGGACTGAAACTCTTGTAGAGAAAATGTCTAGCCTACAGTTTTACATTTCTGAAGAGCTTAGAGATGACAACAACAACGTAACGGAGCGATCAACGTTCAATGTTAGAGACGCAGCTACTGGTGTTGTTATGCAGTTCCCTAAGTCTATAACGCACTTAAAGTTAGTTGAGACATCTGGTGGTGTAAGAGGGTTGCTACCTAGCACGAAAGACGGCAATACGAATCCTAGAGGTATGCCAGAGCATTTTGCGAAGTATGCATACATTGACCCTATACATGCTTATGATCGTATTGATTCTAAGTGGTCCCCTACCCACTCACAGTACAAGATGATAGACTTTAGTAAATATCCTGCGGGTACGCTGTTTGAGTTACGCTATGACCCAAATAATATGAGTGTCTCCAGGGATGAAAACGGGAATATCATTAGGCATGCCAACTATAATTATGTGTCTCGTGTGGGCATATATGCTCCAGATGGTACTAAGATAGGAGAGCTTGCTAGTGCTGTTACGCACTTCCAAGGAGGCTTACTATTGTCATACGATCCTAACTACAGCCACACTGATTTCGTATCAGGTGATCCGGGTCTTCCAGCTAATGTTAAGGATGTCTCTTCTGGAGTTAAGTCGGCGTCTCTTGGAGATGGTGGTAATACAGGCACTGACAGGGGCTACAGCGACTACTACCAGTTCAACCATAGAGCAAAGAAGGTGGACTCAAGCGTCTTGCAGGAGATGCGAGAGCTTGCTGTAACCAAGGCTTCTGTGTCTTCTGATCGCTCAAGTCACGGGGCACG
Organism: Candidatus Anaplasma sp. TIGMIC; assembly: GCF_028204095.1. Lineage (GTDB taxonomy): Bacteria > Pseudomonadota > Alphaproteobacteria > Rickettsiales > Anaplasmataceae > Anaplasma. Next base: position 4,032 of record NZ_JAQLOH010000010.1, on the reverse strand, counting down.
GGATGACATGCCAGGTGCTAATCTCACGGCTGGAAGCACGACTGAGCGTCCAGCAACCGCGCAAGAACTTGGCATGCTCCAGAAGACATTAGTGTTCATGACAGCTCCAGATGACAGTGCGGCTCACGGGAAAAACGCAAAATACAGTTTCAACATCTATGATGGTGAAAAAGAGGTTTACATGTCGTTTCCTGTTGCCATAACCCACGTGAAAATCGTCACACATGAAGGGCAGAAGTATCTTGCTCCATGTACTGCTGATGGAAGCGTTGTTACGGCAGGTATGCCTAATGTTCCTGTGGAACAAACGTACATCAAGCCTATTTTTGTACACACCGGCATGCGTGTTACTGATGACGCTGGCGCACTGCAGACTAGGGTTTCTCTTGCTGACCTCAGTAAGTACGTTGATGGTACGTTGCTCGAGATGCGTGTAGGTGGGAACTTGTCATCCGGTAGAGGTGATAAGGACGGCGACGTTGTAAGGGCGGCGCACCTATATGATATGCAGGGCGTAGAAGTGGGTGTTATCCCTATGAACGGTATAACCACTGCTGGTAAGCTGGTTCTTGAGGGCGCTGTTCACGGACAGGTGCCTGCTTATGCACATGAGGCAGCATCAAGTGCCAGTGATCTGATTGCCGATGAGAGCATAGTGACACGTGCTATGAACTTCGACCAAGACAGCTCTTCTACTTTCTACTCTATCCAACAAGAGGAGCTCAGACTTGCTGAAGCTTCGAGGGCGTCGCAAAACAACGTCTTCAATGCTCCAGAAGAATACCCGTATACTGCGCAGCAGGAACACTCTGCAGCGTATGTGTCAGGTTTGTCAGGGCTTTCTTCAGATGATTCTACTGGATCATATCAAGGGCACAGCGGTTATGATGCAATGTCACTGTAACCAATAGCGTTATCTTCTACTAAATAGGCCGGATTTCTTTACATTTCTGGCCAACCATATATAGTCACTGCGACCTTTCGGGGCCGCAGTGATTTTTTATTTAGCAAGTTCAGTACCAATATCCACTATATAGTTCTCAAAACAATGGGCTGGTGCTATGCAGGCGGCAACAAAGTTTGCCAGATAGATGCGCAGTTTTTCCACTTTCCCGGCATCAATACAGTCTGGTTTGTAGTATCGCAACTACCAACAGGTAAAACATCTTCGGCATTTTGCAGGTTATGCTACAGACAGTTGAGTAAGATGTTAATCATCGTGTGTACATGCAGATTTCCTTTTCATTTATTTGGAAGTTTTCCTATTATGGCGAAGGTATATGCGTTGGGAGTGTGACATGAGGATTCTTTGTGTTGTTCTTTTTGCGTTTGCGCTAGGCCTTTTCGGTGGTGTAGCGTACAACAAATACAGCGTAAAGCAGGGGCAGGTGGTTAATGTTTACTCTTCCCGTAAGGAAGAGTTATTGCGTGACCTGTTCAAAAAATTTACCGCGGATACTGGTATCCAAATCCGGTACATAAACGATGAAGCTGCGCAGCTGATAGCACGGCTTGAAAGCGAAGGTGTGCACAGTAAGGCTGACGTATTTCTTACTGCCGATGCAGTGAACCTTATACTCGCTAAGAAAAAAGATCTGCTGCAGCCAGTGAGGTCGCAGATTTTAGAGAAGGTTATTCCTGCGCGGTATCGTGATAAAGATGGCTACTGGTTCGGGTTAACAAAGCGTGCTCGTGTAATTGTGTACAACAAGAGTCTTGTGGACGTGAACGACATAAGCACTTATGAAGACCTTGCAGATTCAAAGTGGCGAGGTCAGATCTTGGTGCGTTCGTCAAATAGCCCATATAACCAGTCCTTAATAGCGTTCATGATCGCAAACAACGGGACAAGAGCTACGCGGGCATGGGTACGGGGATTAGTAAAAAACTTTGCCCGGAAACCAGGAGGCGGCGACACCGACCAAATATATGCTGCTGCAGCAGGAGAGGGCGGTATAGCCATAGTAAACAGCTACTATTGGGGTAGGGTAAGTGCTTCAAACAAAGCCATAGATCGCGAGGCTGTATCCAGACTTGCTATATTTTTTCCAGGTCAGAACAGTACAGGAGCTATGATCAACATTAGCGGTGGAGCCATAGTAAAGCACTCCAAGAATAAGGAAAACGCCATAAGGTTGTTGGAGTTTCTGTCCAGTAAGGAAGCTCAGAGTATATATGCGAACTCTAATCAGGAATATCCAATAGTTCCCGGTGTTCCTAGCTCTAAAGTGTTACAGTCCTGGGGTGATTTTCGGGAAAGTACTTTGCCGTTGCAAGACCTTGAAAAGTATCTAGGCGAATCTGTGAAGATTGCTGACGAAGAGGGTTGGAAATAATGGTATCAAATGTTAGATAGAAAGGTATTAGAAGTTTTAGTATGCCCCCTGACAGGGGGCGAACTCTTTTATGACGAGGCCGGCGGCGAACTGATAAGCAAAAAAGCAGGTCTTGCATATCCGGTTCGCGACGGCATTCCCATAATGCTGGTAGACGAAGCAAGAAAGCTCAGCTGCAACGAGCTATGAACTTCTACACTAGGATCAGGATCGTCATGAACCGGACTTGAGCCAGTCTTGATAAACGTCACTAGGCTTGATGCTGCTTAGCGCAATGCAAGCGACTATTGCCCAGAACATTACGTAAAGCCCCGGCGATACCTTCCAATTGGTCACTTGCAGAAGCCATGTACATAGAGCAGGTGCTAGCCCACCACCCAGTGCTGATGACACATTACGCGCAATGCCAAAACCAGTGCATCGCACTTTTGTTGGGAATAGCTCCGACATCGCTGCGCTAGACGGTCCCAGAGTTGCTGCGAACGGAATCGCGAACAACAAGTAACCCAGGCCCACGCACAGGAAGCTTTCCTGACTCAAGAGCCAAAATACTGGCATAGCCAAGAAGAATAACGCAACCGAAGCATAGCCCATGACCTTCTTTCGTCCCATTACATCTGACAACGCTCCAAAGGCAACCGTAAGCACACCGCTCAGAGCAACGTTCACTATCTCAATCATCTCACTGACATGAGGATTTATCGCCATGGAACGGGAAAAGCTAGATATATAGCTTATAAAGAACACCATGAAAACGTGGAACGAACAGTTTTCTATACAGTCGATACAAATCGCAAGCACCAAAGGTCTGCGGTAATGCTTAAAAAGATAACGCACCGGTGCATCTATAACGCCGCCGTGCTCCTTAGAAGTCTGCTCTTCGTATGCAGGGCTTTCCCCAGCCGTACTCCGCAGGTATATGCTTATTATTCCTATAACGAACCCTACTATGAAAGGTATTCTCCAGCCCCACACACCGAAGTTGTCACCCGTAAAGTACTCAGCAGCCATCTTTGCCACTAACGCGAAAACAGAGCCTAAAACGGCGCATAGAACCTCCAAGCTGCCAAAGAGACCAGCCTGGTTCTTCTTCGCGTGTTCGATCAGGAACGTAGCGTTACCGGCCTCCCCACCTAGCGAGAAGCCCGCAGACAACATGCATATTACGAGCAACACCTGCGCCGTAACCCCAGCGCTGGCATATGTCGGAATCACCGCCATTATCCCTATCGGTACGGACATCGCGACTATGGAAATTACTAACGCTACCCGCCTTCCGTATCTGTCGCCTATATGGCCGAAAACACTCGCCCCGAAAGGACGCATGCAAAAACCAACTGCAAATACGCAAAAGCTGCTAAGAAGGGACGAATATGCGTCACTCTGTGGGAAAAACAAGTCTCCTATTGTTACCGCCAAGCTCCCAAACAGCAAGTAATCATACCATACTAGCGTATTACATATAATCGTGGACAAAACTGCCCGTCCTACCCTTATATTTTTCATACATACCCCCCCCCTCACCGCGTTTAACGCACAATAACAGTTACAATGTCCCCCCAAAAAGTTTCCAAATAACGAGCACAGTGTTCCTTGTTAGATATCCGTACAATTGCCGTACACAAACACTGTGTGGAAATATCACGCATCACTGACGCTAAACGCAAAAACACTATTAGCCTGGCAGTTGAAAAAA
>NZ_JAQLOH010000039.1 GCF_028204095.1 Candidatus Anaplasma sp. TIGMIC | reverse complement strand
CTGGCGCCGAGGATTACTCCGGTCATAATGGGAAGACCCAACCTTTGCACAAACACTATGACGTTACATATAACCTTCGCTGCTATGTCATCACTAGCGCCTGTCGTCGAAGGCTCAGCTGCTGCAACTCCTGCTTCCACGAATATTGCAAGCATAACCGCAACGAGTACATATCCTACAACGCGAAACATCTATACCCCCCCCCTATACCAAACTCTTCACTTTAACCACAACACAGGCACGCACCACGGCGCAACCATAAGCACTCTCGATACGTTATGCTACACACAGCAATAACACCGGTTGCAACCACACCTCAGTAATAGCACGGTAGAGCCCCACGGTGTAACGGAGCTGCAAAACGACTGACAATTACACTGTTGATCAAACCCTATCCTAAGGTTGTGCCCCCTCCTCCTTTACACTCAAACTCACTAGCATCACCAATGCCGTCCGATCCGTTACCTCCTATCCCCGCGGCAAATTTCTGTATAAGCTTCCCAGCACCAAAAAATATTGCTGTGAAGACTACCAACATAACTATCGCAGCCCACGCTAGCTTCCCAAAGATCGCCATGATGCTGGCACCAAGGATGACTCCTGTCATAATGGGAAGACCCAACCTTTGCACGAACACTATGACGTTGCATATAACTTTCGCTGCTATGTCGTCGCTGCCGGCGGGCGGTGACCCACTGGCGAAAGAAACAGTTCCTATGCAAATAAACACGGCCAGTACTGCCACAAAAAGCACATATCTACCAACATTCAACATTCTCCCCCCCCCCTTAAAACGGCGCAGTTACACAATCACACCCGTGCACTACCTAAAGAAAAGAGCTCTTCTTCTTACCAAAGTTAAGCTCTACATCATAAAGCGTAGACTGACCACATGCGTGGTCGCTTATTATTGGCTACTACCGCTCAGCCTGGTCTTTCCATCACCCTTACACTCAAACTTGCTGGCATCACCAATGCCATGCTGGTCGTTACCTCCTATCCCCGCAGCAAATTTCTGAATAAGCTTGCCAGCCCCAAAAAATATCGCCGTGAACACTACCAGCATAACGATCGCAGCCCACGCCAGCTTTCCAAAGATCGCCATTTTGCTGGCGCCAAGGATGACTCCTGTCATAATGGGAAGACCCAACCTTTGCACGAACACTATGACGTTGCATATAACACTTGCCGCTATATCATCACTGCCTGCAGTAGAGCCAGCTGTATCGCCTTTCGCCGCTGCTGGAACAGCGTTGCTCCCTACACTCATAAATATAGCTAGAACAAACACAAATAAATACGTACTTTGTAACATCTGCTACCTTCACATGTAAATATTCCATCCCCATTGGCAGGGCTCTACTATACACCCGCTCGCAATGCAACAGCATCGCAGTACTTGCACCGCCACTAAACTCCAACTTTATACCATGCTACCCTATAGCCTGCTGCGCCCGAGCAGCATCAGGCAACTTCGTATTACCACCGCCTTCACACTTGAAGTCTTCAGCCTTGCCGATGTCCCCATTAACCCCCGCAGCAAATTTCTGAATAAGCTTGCCAGCCCCAAAAAATATCGCCGTGAACACTACCAGCATAACGATCGCAGCCCACGCCAGCTTTCCAAAGATCGCCATTTTGCTGGCGCCAAGGATGACTCCTGTCATAATGGGAAGACCCAACCTTTGCACGAACACTATGACGTTGCATATAACACTTGCCGCTATATCATCACTGCCTTTAGTGTCCGCCGCCCTAGCTTCTGCACCGGCGCTGGACTTGACCACAAATAATGCAAACCCTACAAAGCACAACACAGCAGAAAACGTCATCAGCTTTTTAAGACCAACCACCGCTTCTCCCCCAAATCAACACCACCTCACATCACGCACGCCACACCTGAGCACACGAGACTGCAAAACGCCGTAAGTACAGCACAGAATTGCTAATGTTGTGTAAACTCATGCAACTCTCAGTTGAACATGCGCTCATGAGTTAGTAATGTCTTCATACCAAGCCCGCAGCACTGCATTCTGCATAGCGTAATATCATGCACGTGTAGACTCTGCATCTGAAGAAGTGCTTCTAAAATCGTAGTATTACTGTCTCCAATACGCACAAAAGTGCCCTACCCTTCCGCTTCGTACAACAATATTAGGTAGCTTGGCGCGGTTAAACAAAGGCTCGCAGCGACCTACTTCTTGAGAAAACCGTGCCGTAGCCATATAAGGTTAGTCACTCATTGCGACAACATTTTCAGTCATGACCTCGTCCGGTACAATTGTGACAATACATGGTGGAAAGGCACAACTCATGTTCTGTAGTTAACGCGGGGTTACAATACAAATATTCGTTACAGCCGCCACACAACCCGTAGACACTGCAAAGGTAGCTCTGGACTAAATGCTAGCGAGACTGTACCCATTAATGCACCCAAAGATAACCAACGATTTACGGCACCATAGAAGTAATCACGCAAGTGTGTCTTCAGATCTTTCCGTCAGGTGCTAACCGGTATTTTGTATTGATATGACATAGATTCTGCTATAGACTCCCGAATACTTGAAGTGTGGTTGGGGTTTTTATGCGCAATGAAGGCGACCCTTGGGGTAGTGGTGAAAGTGGAGGAACAGAAAAGTCAAGAAACAGCAAGAGATTTTCAGACTCCCAGTTTGACGCATTGCTCCGGAGCGTTCGCACTGCCTTCAGTGGGATGTCGGATGGCAAAGGTGGGCCTACAGGACTACCCTTTGGCAAGTTGCATGTGTGCCTTCTTGCAGTAGCTGCGGCGTTTATGTACGCATGCATGGGTTTTTACGTTGTAAACCCGGAAGAAAAGGCTGTGGAGTTGCTGTTCGGTAGGTACAGCAACATACGTGATCCTGGTCTCCGGTATTGGTTTCCCAAACCTTTTGGCCAGGTGCTCAAAGTAAAGGTAGAGGTTGTAAGTAAGGAAGAAGTTGGCGGGATACCGTTCAGGAGTTCTCAGTCTGCAAACACCAGTGACGGTGTGATGCTTACTGGCGATGAGAATATAGTAAATATAAATTTTGATGTGCAGTGGAAGGTCGCCGACGCTTACAACTACTTGTTCAACGTACGAGATAGTAGGCCGGGGGCAACGGTGAAAAATGCTGCTGAGAGCGCAGTGCGGGAGATAATAGGTAAGAGCACTTTGGCGTTTGCTATAGAGGGCGAAGGCCGCGCTGCCATAGCCTACGAAACCAAAAAATTACTGCAGAACATACTAGACCATTACCAGATGGGCATAGAAGTGCTGTCAATACAGCTAAAGAAAGTCGACCCGCCTGAGAAGGTAATTAGCTCTTTCAGAGATGTGCAGAGTGCTAGGGCGGATAAGGAGCGTACCATAAATGAGGCGTTTGCTTATAGGAATGAGGTGTTACCCAAAGCAAAGGGTGAGGCTATACGTGTTAAGTTAGACGCTGAGGCCTATAAGAGCGAGGTGGTGAATAGGGCCCAGGGTGACGCAGCTAAGTTCCTGGCTATCTACAGGGAATACGTTAACCAGCCCATAGCAGTCAGGGATCGTATGTACATCGAAACCATGGAAGAAGTTTTGGCACGAATGGACAAAGTGATAGTGACCGATGACATAAAGGGCTTGTTTTCTTTCATTCCTACATCAAATGGCGGTCCTGTTGCGGGTAATGTGCGAGGATATATAGAGGGTGGATCATGAATATAGGAGTCGCCAGGTTTCTTCTGTGCGTTTTAGTCGCCTCTGCGTTGGCTGTGCTTTCTGGGTCCGTTTTTGTAGTGGATGAGGCACACCAGGCTATAGTCGTGCAGTTTGGACGTGTGTTGAAGAGTGTGCAGAGTAGTGGGTTGTTCTTCAAAGCGCCTTTGATAAGCAAGGTCACGTATTTTGATAAGAGAATAATAGAGATAAGGTCTGACTCTTGCGAGGTTATTGCTGCAGATCAAAAAAGGTTTGTCGTTGACTTCTATGCAAAGTACAGAATAGCGGATCCAGTAAAGTTCTATCAAACCGTGCACAGCGAGATTGGGCTAGAAAATCGACTGGGCTCTATTATTGAGTCGAACTTACGTGAGCGCGTGGGGCGTGTGGCGCTTATTAACTTCTTGAATGAGGCGCGGGCTGACGTGATGAAGCAGATTCAGGAAGGGGTAAGTTCTGAAGCAGAAAAGTTTGGCATAAAAATGGTTGATGTACGGATCAAGCGAGCTGATTTGCCTGAAGAAAATAGTGCAGCTATTTTCCGCCGTATGCAGACTGATAGGGAGAAAGAGGCTCGCGAAATCAGGGCTGAAGGCGATGAAATCTCTCAAAAAATACGTTCAGATGCCGATTTGCAAAAGAGAGTGATTGTTGCGACTGCCATGAACGAAGCACAAGTGATACGGGGAACGGGCGACGCCGAGGCTTCACAGATATACAACGAGGCCCTACAGGTTGATCCTGACTTCTTCAATTTTTATCGCACCCTTAGGGCTTATCGTAAAGTATTTAGTAAGGATGGTGCGACAAGAATAGTGCTGTCACCTAACAATGATTTTATTAGTCTTCTAAACAACAAAAGTGGGGGGTAGTGTGAGAAGGGTTTTATCACTTTTTTTCTTCGTAGCCATTGTTTTGCTAAATAGTGCTGTTGCACATGCTGAGTCCAGCTCAGCAGCGCCGTCAGATTTGGGTGGCGCAGCTATGGGGAGAGGAGGATTTTCCGATCTTGCAAATAAGTTACTTCCTGCTGTTGTAAATATCTCTACAGAGCAGACTATAGAGAGTAGTGATAATGATTCAGATGGTGGTGCGATTTTTGGGTTCCCAAAGGGCTTTTTCGAGGGTTTTTTCAATAACATGGAGCCGCTGCTAATTGACCCACCCAAGCCCCGTAAGGTAGTGTCATTAGGTTCGGGGTTTATAGTAGACAAGTCTGGGCTGATAGTGACAAATTATCACGTCATCGCCAACGCGCAGGATATACAGGTCAAATTTAGTGACAACACCACTGCGAAGGCGACTGTGCTCGGTCAAGATCCTAAAACTGATCTTGCAGTTCTAAAGGTTCATGTGCAAAAAGACTTGCAAAGCGTAAAGCTTGGAAATTCAGATGACGCTATGGTAGGAGAATGGGTTCTTGCGATAGGCAATCCTTTCGGCCTTGGAGGCTCTGTTAGCGTGGGCATAATTTCGGGTAGAGCGCGGGATATAAACATAGGAACTTCTGGAGAGTTTTTACAAACAGACGCCGCAATAAATCGTGGTCACTCGGGTGGTCCGCTGTTTAATGCTATGGGCGAAGTTATAGGTGTCAACACGGCTATTATTTCACCTCAGGGTGGAGGTAATGTGGGAGTTGCGTTTGCGATACCTTCAAATAATGCATCCCGTATAATAAACGTACTATCTAAGGGTGAAAAGGTTGAGCACGGTTGGTTAGGTGTTGTGGTACAGCGTGTCACTGAAAACATGGTTGGCCCTTTAGGGTTGGATACTGCCCGTGGAGCATTGATATCCACTATAGTCAAGGATAGTCCGGCAGAAAAAGGCGGTTTGAAGGTTGGCGATGTAATACTAGAATTTCATGGAAAAAAAATAGATGATATGCCACAGCTGACAAACTTGATTGCCAAGACTGCTGTAAACGAAAAGGTGCGGGTTGTTGTGCTGCGAGATGGGCAGCAGGTTAGTTTGAAGGTTGTTATCGGACGACTATCAGATGAAGCATCTGGAGCTCTGCACGGTGGTAGTGGTTCCGAGTCTAGTTACGAGAGTCTTGGTTTTGTCGTGGGGAATCTGCCAAAAGACCTCAGCAAAAAGCATGAAGGAGGCGTTGTGGTTCTTAAGGTTGACAGCAGAAGCGATGCTTATGTGGAGGGAGTGCGCCGGGGTGACATTTTAGTTGGTATAGACTCCATGGCTATAGGTAGCGTGGCGGATTTCAATAAGGCTCTGGAAAAGGTGCAGCAGAACGTGAAGAAGTCTTCTGTTCTACTTTTAATACAAAAGGGGGATGCGCCTCCTATATACATACCCGTGAAAGTAAGAAGGTAACATTGGCAGCGTTGTTGCCTGTGTAGGCATTGCATGAACGACCGCATTGTGGTTGGAGAAAATATCTGGATGTGGAGCGTGGTAGGGTGTCTTTGAGTGAGTGATGTGCCCTGTGCTGGTGTTTTTTGTGGATATATCGCTGTGTTCACGATACTTATATCGTGCCGGTGTGGCGTGATTTGCAGAAAAGTTATAAGTGAGGTGTTCTACTCGTGGGTGCAGTGGTGGAAAAGGACGTTTTTCAAAGTGTTGTTGACAAAATTCAGGTTGCATCAGGGCACAAATTTAAGAACCTGCCATTGTTGAAAAAGGCTCTCACCCATCCAAGTGCAGCCGTATCAAAAAGTGACTGTTACGAACGTCTGGAGTTCTTAGGAGATGCTGTACTGGGAATGGTAGTATCCGAGATGCTTTATAGGCTTTTCCCTGATGATAACGAAGGATTTCTAACTAAGAAAAAAGTCGTTTTAGTCCGTGGAAGCAAGGTAATGGAAGTTGCTCGCGCAATCAACTTGGGTGATGCGATTATCATGGCGAAAGGCGAAATGTTGTCAGGAGGTAAGACCAATACAAAGAATCTAGAAAATGCTATGGAAGCGGTTATAGGTGCGTTGTACATTGATGGAGGCTTGCAGGCCGCGTGCAACTTTATCACATACTACTGGAAGCCTTTAGCTGAAGTTATACCTGCTGTACCCTGCCAGGATCCCAAAACCGAGCTGCAAGAGTGGGCCCAGAGCAAAAATCTGGGTATACCGCGATACACGGTTGTAAGTAAATCTGGGCTTGAGCATAATCCGATATTCACAGTAGAGGCTAGCGTTGGAAATATAAGTGGGGTTACAGCTTCTGGAGGAAGCAAAAAATCTGCAGAGCTTGCTGCTGCCAAGCTATTGCTTGAAAAAGTAAAAGCAACATGTACGCAATGATGTTGTACACTGTCATAGTAAGCCTTTAGGCCTGTGAAGTTACACTATGAGTAAAAAATACAAAACAAATTTACCTTTTCTATTGGTAGCACTAGTACTGTCAATGCTATGTCTTGCATATGCATCAGTACCTATTTATCGAATATTTTGCAAGGTGACTGGATACGGTGGTGCAACAAAAAAGTCATCCGTCTTAAAGAGCTCTGAGATAGGGAAATACAAAATAAAGGTTAGGTTTAGTGCCACAACCCACAACTTGCCGATATTGTTCAGCCCGGTCCAACCCCATATCACTGTAACACCAGGTGTTCAAAAACTGGCTTTTTACTCTGCAGAAAACACTACAGATCATCTTGTCTCTGGCACCGCGGTTTACAACGTATCTCCCCCACAAGTGGGAAAGTACTTTAACAAAGTGGCATGTTTCTGTTTTACAGAACAAACATTCGAGCCACATAAGGCTATTGTAATGCCTGTATCATTTTTTATAGACCCTGCAATAGAAAGGGACACCACCACCATGCACATTAGAGAAATCACTCTTTCCTATATATTCTTCCCTAGCAACAAAGTTCCTCCTGCATATTGAGGCATGTTACGTAGCCATTAACTACGCTTTGGCACGGCAAAAATGTACTAGTACAAATACGGACTAATTACCGACCAGAATTGTGGCCACCACTTACAAACAGGCACAACATCACCATGAATGACGTGCTTTCCACAAAAACAGAAACCTCATAATCCTGAAAGAAAACAGGTATTCACATTCCCTTTTCAATCTACACTTCCCAACAAACAACGCAGCACTACACCTCACCGCGCAAGAAGACAACATAACGGCACCCAAGCACCCAAGCACCCAAGCACCCAAGCACCCAAGCACCCAAGCACCCAAGCACCCA
>NZ_JAQLOH010000038.1 GCF_028204095.1 Candidatus Anaplasma sp. TIGMIC | reverse complement strand
AGCTCTGCGTATCAGCTCTGCGTATCAGCTCTGCGTATCAGCTCTGCGTATCAGCATATGCTGAGTGTGTTTTCGTCTGTTATGACGTCAAGTAATTCATTATTATCAGTTTGGTTTCTAACTGTGCAATACCTTGCAGGAGGTATTCTGGCCGTTTTACATACAGATTAAGATGAAGAACATCCCCTGATTTCATAGGAGAGGAAATTGTCTATACTGCCTGATTATACAATCTTGAGATTTAGCCTTTGTACCAATGCCTTTACATTACCAAGTGGTTTGCAAAAATTTTCTCAATTTTGTGGAAAAAAAGCACAAATGCGGTATATAGGTTAGAGTCGCTTTGTGGCGTGCTGAGGTTTTTATGCTTCGCGCACGTTTTTGTTGCGGCAATCGTTTTCTATTCCCTGGTAGCTCAGCGGTAGAGCAACTGGCTGTTAACCAGTAGGTCGTTGGTTCGAATCCGACCCGGGGAGCTCGTACTTCCCTTTACATGGCGTCTGCGATCTTGACTTTGTGGCATTGTGGCAATATAATCTGGCCGTGATCTTTTCACTATGGCAATAAAGGTTACTCGGAATAGGTATTTTGGACCCGAGGGCAGTGCTCGGCATCTCCACTTGATCTGCGGGGATGAAACAGGTTAGACAGATACAATAAAGGAGCTCTCCGTTGCTCGGTGGTGATTCCAGCCGTATAATTGGGTTAAATTTATAAGTGCAAACGATGATTTCGTTGCCGCTAATGACAACGTGGAACAAGCTTTCGTAGCTGCAGCCTAGTGTGTTTTTAGCGCGGTTTGGGGGCTTACCGGGCAACAGAAAAGCCCTCCCTTCTGATGTTTGTTCCCCTGTGATAGTGATGTGCGTATCTGTGTCGGGTATGGCAGTATGCAGCGGGCCTGTTTTGTTTTAACGCCCGTGTTGATTTCTGGTATAATGGTGGTACTCTGCTACGTGGTAGGTTGGCCTTTGTAGGGGGCGATCGCTGTTTTATGCGTGAGGTTGTATGAGTGATCTTGTAGATTATCGCAGGCTGGTCTATACCGCTATGTGCGGTGTGGTCAGGGAAGCTATGTGCTTTTTTTCAAAGCTTTCTCCTTCTAGAGACGTGCACGTTGCAGTATCCTTCCTGACGAACTGCAATGGCGTCGTTCTTCCTGATTACCTGAAGGTGCAGTACCCAGAGAGTATGACGATAGTGCTGCAGTACCAATTCCGAGAGCTGACCGTGAGCGAAAGTAGCTTTAGTGTTGTGCTTAGCTTTAGGGGAAAGGAGGAATGTATAACTGTTCCATTCCGAGCAATCGTGAAGTACGTAGATATGCTTTCGAACTTTTCGCTTGATCTTGAGCAGTATGGAGACATAGAGCTTGAAATGGAAGTAGACTCCGACAATGACGATGATTTGGATGTTATGTCTTCTCTAACTACTGAGGATAACATAATCTTCATTGATAAGTTTAGGAAGAACTAGGCAACGTGCGTTGTTGCGGTGACAGCTAAGAACGGACTGCTGTTTGTAGTGGTGCGGTTTTTGTCTCACTGAAGGCGGGTATTGTCTCCAGTTTGTTTTTCTAATTCCTAAGAGCAGAGCACAGAAAGGTCTATAAACCTGAAAGCACTACAGATTCGCAATGACCAAGAAACAAGCTGTATTAAAAGATGCTTTTGTCTACCTTTGCCAATAGCTCCATAAATAGCGACTGTGTCGCCTAATAGCATGGGTTAGGCTTCTGACTTACAATAAACGATAATGTAACAAAATTCGTGCTGAGTCCTGCACGAGCGCGGAAAGCACTGAGAATTTTATGAAAGATCTTAATCAGTAATAGCATTACCAATGCTGGCAGGATTTCGTGCTATGGTGCATAATTACTCATGCCATCCCGGCTAAAGGCAATGCGTTCTGTTCTAGCTTTACACCCACTCTAATTAGGCTCGCGTTAATGCCTCATTTTGTATGCTTAGTTTCTGTTGCAGTTCCCGTGTGTCGATAAAACGCAATGTAATGTGCTCCAGATTCTACCCAGCGCAACGCTGAACTCGCGGCTCTAACTGGTAGAGCCTGACATTTTTTGATCTAACAATGTAACTGCTTCTTCAAGGCTTATATCGGCAGACTTACCTTTTATTGCAACATTGACTTTGTCACACTTAAGGTAAAAACCATACCTTCCCTTGCATACGTATATTTCCTTACCATTTCCATGCTTGCCCAATAGCTTTGCCTTCTTATCAGCTTGGGTATCGATGATACGTATGGCATCTTCGCAGGTTAAACTAAGAAAATCGTCCTTGTCCTTTACAGAAAAATACGTTCCTTCATATAATATATACGGCCCAAATCGGCCAACACCGAGCTTTATGTCCTTTTCGGTATTCGGATACTGCCCAAGAGTCAGCGGCAGGGCTATAATCTTCCTTGCCACATCAATATTTATCTCCCCTATTCCCTTCGGAATTGAAACGCGCTTCGTGCTATTGCCAAGCTGAAGATATTCCCCATACGGCCCATTTTTCAAGAAAATTTCCTCCTGTGTTGCGGTGTCTATACCCAACACACGCTGCGCATTGTCCCCTACTGACGCACTTGCCTCATCGCCTATACCCCTGGTGTATCTGCATTCAGGATACCTATTACAGCCCAAAAATGCATTACTCTTGCCAATATTGAGAACTAGCTCTCCAGTGCCACAAGTTGGGCACACTTTACTAGTGCTGTTTTCCGTATCCGAAACGGGAAACGCATAGCTCTCCAGATCTCTGGTTATGGCCTTCAGTATTTCACTGACCTCTATGGTTTTTACAGAACTAACATCAGCTATAAACTTGTCCCAAAACTGACGCAATACTTCCTTCCAAATCATTTTACCGTTGGAAATGAGGTCAAGCTCTTCCTCCATATTCGCGGTAAAATCATACTCGACATATCTCTTGAAAAAGTTCGTGAGGAACGCATTCACTATGCGCCCCCTTTCGCTTGGAATAAATCTCTTCTGCTCAAGATGCGTATAATCTCTCTCCTGCAAAACAGAAATTATGGCTGCATACGTTGAAGGCCTACCTATTCCTATCTCTTCCATTTTCTTTACAAGGCTCGCCTCACTGTACCTTGCCGGAGGTTGCGTAAAATGCTGATTAGGCCTCACATTGAGTAAACTGCAGCTTTCGCCTTCCTGAAGATTAGGAAGCATGCTTCTCTTATCGCCGTCTTCTGGCCCGTAAACTCTATAGTATCCATCAAAACTCAGCGTTGATCCCGTCGCATGTAGCCCTATCTTTCCACATTTAGATCTGATATCAACTGCCACCTGATCTATCACCGCAGATTCCATTTGGCTTGCTATTGTCCTTTGCCATATGAGTGTGTAAATCTTTAACTGCTCAGCAGTAAGGTACTTAGCAAGATTTTCAGGAAGCATGGTGATGTCGGTAGGACGTATAGCCTCATGCGCTTCCTGAGCATTCTTTACCTTTTTTGTATAATGTCTGACCGTGCTTGAAAGGTATTTCTCACCGTACTGCATCTTTATGGTGTCACGTATGTACGATATCGCCTCCTCAGAAATATAAAACCCGTCAGTACGCATATAGGTAATTAGACCTACCGTCTCTCCCCCTATGTCAATGCCCTCGTACAATTTCTGAGCAATCATCATGGTATTCTTCGCCGAGAAACCCAGTTTTGTAGATGCATCTTGTTGCAAACTAGATGTTATAAACGGCGGATATGGATGCCGCTTTGTTTTCTTTGACTCTACCGAAGCAACTGTGTAGCTCTCGCTACTTACTCGTTTTGCGTACTCCTCTGCCTGCTTTGAGTTTGTGATGGAAAATTTATCAAGCTTTTCTCCGTCGTAATACTTCAAAACCGCTTCAAAACCCTCTGAGTTTTTGTTCTGCATATCGCAGGAAATATCCCAGTACTCCTTAGACTTAAACTGCTCTATCTCGTATTCCCTATCGCAGAGAAGACGCAATGCAACTGACTGAACTCTCCCCGCCGACCTACTCCCAGGCAACTTCCTCCATAACAACGGAGACAGCGTAAACCCAACAAGGTAATCCAACGCCCGTCTGGTCTGCTGTGCGCGCACCAGATCCATATCTATAGGACGACAGCGATCTATAGCTGCGGTGACAGCTCTCTTTGTCACTTCATTGAAGACCATCCTTTTTACAGCAACATCCTTTGCTAT
Organism: Candidatus Anaplasma sp. TIGMIC; assembly: GCF_028204095.1. Lineage (GTDB taxonomy): Bacteria > Pseudomonadota > Alphaproteobacteria > Rickettsiales > Anaplasmataceae > Anaplasma. The sequence goes on along the minus strand of NZ_JAQLOH010000038.1, from coordinate 3,764 downwards.
AACATCCTTCTCTTTCAATATCTCAATGACATGCCATGCTATTGCCTCCCCTTCACGATCCGGGTCCGTAGCTAGGTAGATGTCACTTTTCTCACCGCGCACTACCTTTACTATTTTGTCTATGTGCTTCTCTGACTTGGCTATCAGCTCATATTTCATCAGGAAGTCATTATCCGGATCTACAGACCCACTTTTAGCAGGAAAGTCCCGAACGTGGCCAAACGAAGCTACAACATTAAACTTCTTTCCCAAATATTTGCTTATAGTCTTTGCCTTAGAAGGAGACTCTACAATAACCACGCCCATTTTCAACCTACAAACCATGCTCCCGATGGAAGCTAGCAACCTAATATTATAAAACGGAAGTCTTGGAAAGTGTTTTGATTCCGCAAATTCTGTAAAATCAACCAGGCTACTATAAAAACCCTATACGATAGAAAGTGTTTCCACGAAGGTCAAACATATACAACAGAACGTAACAACTATCAACAGGACCTTTACAGCATTTTACACAAACGCATCCTGGCAGAACTTATATTAGTACTTACATATGTGATTTAAATATGTATTACTATACCATAATATGTGCCTATCAAATGTTGAGATATCATACAATAACTGGATATATCTAAATTAATTAGTACATGTGCGAAGAAAATACAGAGGTGACTTGTACAAAACCGCTGCTAGCCGCGGCGCACGTAGTGTAATGCATTCTTTTGTACCAAAGAACGACGCGGGTACCGTACCTTACCCTGTTAGTCTATACTCAAGCTCCATTAGTTCAGAACTTAACAAATGCGTTACCTGATATCAGCACAAGAAGGAAACCGTAAGTTATAATATTACGACATGTACCAGAAAGTCATATTGCGGAGTTATCTATTCGAAGCATAACTTTTCTGCGAACAGTGCAGATATTACGTCCGCGATTAGCTTGCTTCAGATCTTTAAAAAATAGCACTACAAAGAAACTAAAGAAGGATTTTACAAGCTTCTATCACGAACAAACGACAGCGCAAATATAGCTACGCAAAAAACGATGCGCCGTGGCAGAACACTACCGGGCATACACCACATGTAACAATAAACGTTTATTATTCGCTATATTTGAACCAAAGGTGCTACCCAGCGGTTTCTACGCATTTATGTTCCTATACTCATGCCCTTGCAAGGTAATGTAAAATTGTGACTGTAGGACTCGGCAATACTCACTTACCCAACGCATACCATTTTTGCTCCACACAATTACCATAGAACCAAGCAGAGTGCTCACAAATCCAGGACACCGCCCACCCCACCTTGTTAATCCTCCACCGGATCAATTAATATACCTACAACAAAGGATCGCTTTACCCCCCCCCTATACTTCAGCACTTGCTACAATATAACTCTGCGGTGCCGTTATTCTTTTTTTATTCACTATCCACAGATAATGGAGACTTTCAGGATTACAGCATGTTAATGAAACAGGCACATGTGCTCCAATTACGCTGAACAATTTGACGATTTAACAGCATGCTCTAAATACGACACCTTAGATGGCCTACTCCTCAACACAAATGCATCTTCATGTAGGAAAACTTTTCACAGACTACTGCATAGTTCACCTTAGCATACGTTAATATTGCGCTCCTTCCAGGCGTGCCCAAGCTCGGAAACTTCCCTGCTTATATTTATCCAAGTCAGCCTTCGCAAAAGACAACCCTCCCTTTTGTTTACGGGTATGATAGTGACAGGAACAATGGACTGCCGCAGTTCCACCTTTTAATAAGGTTAACCACGCAGGTACTTACTTTCATCGCTATGCAGATTTTACATTAAGGAAACTCTATACACACTGTGAGCGACCATATCCTATAGCAAGTAGACAAAGGTGTGCGTAGAGGGATCTCCCCAGACCAATATGCTCTAGAACATCGCTACACTCCACGCTTTATGGAACTTTAGCTGTCATGCGTACCAAGTGTTCTGTACCGTCTCTGTGTCATATGCTCTGTTTCCGGACTGCTTATCCACTTCACAAATAACACATACCGAAAACATTAGAACAAATACACCTGACAAGAAGTGGCTATTTACCTGAATAATGCTTCTTTTTTAAAGTAAAATCTTGGCGTTTATCAAAAATGAACCTCAGGCTACTTTCTACATTCATCAACCGTATGAGCAATTCGCCACCGTACCGTTTTACCACCTACCATGCACATGAATATCGCATCAACCTTATGAAAAAGAGCATTACGGGATGTTTATGGCCTACTATAGAGACGATAAAACTTCAGGGATCCCACATACTATATCGTCAGCTATGAGCCCCAGCCTGTACTTCTTCCCGCATTCACCATGCACCCATACACCACAGCAAGCCGCATAAAAAGCATCCATGCCAGATGCCACAAGTCCTGTAATAATACCAGCAAGAACGTCTCCACTTCCGATTGTGGCCAAGGCACTGGGAGCATTATTGTTCACCGCCACTCTACCGTCTGGCGATGCTATTACTGTATCATGCCCCTTTAAGACAACAATAGCACCAGACATTTTGGCCGCTTTCTTTGCCCTCTCCACAGTTCCACCACTAAGATCAGGAAAAATACGCCTAAACTCACCCTCATGAGGAGTTAACACAGCCTTCCTGCCATTAATGCCGTTGAATAGCATATCGCTACAGCCTTGAAAAACAGAAAGCGCGCCTGCATCCAAAACATATGACCTATCCTGATCTCTAAGTACCTCAAGCACCTTAGTACGAAGTTCAACCTCTTCTTCCTCGCATCCAGGTCCAATAAGCACTGCTGTGACCCTCCTATCACGCATAATCTTGTCATGTTGCTTATACATGACAGAAGTAAGAGCACTAGCATATAAAGCAATCTCATTATCATTACATGCAACTGCTACTGCACCGGGGCATGTCCTCAATGCAGCCAGTGCAGCGAGTTTTACCGCTCCCACAGCTCTTATTCCTGGTGAACATACCACAGCGTAGCCCCTATTGTATTTGTGGGATTCATGGCTTGGACGCGGTATCAACCCACTCCACAAACACGGCGTGTTATAGTATGCTGTTGCCGAACATACCTGTAGCCCAATATCTTTTATACTGACTTCGCCTGAGTAGTATCGTCCAGGAGAAATCACATGCCCAAACTTCAGACATGAAAACGTCACCGTGAGATCAGAACGCACCGCAGAACCCATTATTTCCCCTGTATCTCCGTTGATACCAGTAGGAAGATCAATAGATACTACGGGCTTGCCACTTTCATTTATTTTATAAATGACCTTTCGCAAATCATCTTCTATAGGTCTTGATAGCCCTAATCCAAACACAGCATCAACTATGATCGACTCACTTGTTTCAAAATTGTCAAATTGCACTGGGGGAACATCTAGCATGTTGCTTTTATACCCCACAACTCTGACCTGCCAGCCAAGATCCCTAAGTAAGCGTGCAACAGCTACACCATCCTTGCCATTGTTGCCTGGTCCGCACAAAACAAGAGCCGAAGACTTGGGAAAACGCGCAGTTATTTCCTCCGTTACGGCCGCTCCAGCTCTGGAAATAAGCTCCTCAACAGGAATAGGTGACTTTTGCTCACATTCCCTAAATTGATTTACCGAAAGAATAGTACGCATATACTTGCCCGATAATAACACGGCTTAGTATAGTGAAATGGAGGATATATAGAAGCACAAACATGACTGCCCCCTTCAGTTCATGAACATTGGAACGAAAAGCAGTGGAACGAGAGATTGCA
>NZ_JAQLOH010000037.1 GCF_028204095.1 Candidatus Anaplasma sp. TIGMIC | reverse complement strand
CAACACATAGAATGTGCTCATCTCAAATCTTTCCTGCTTTCTGTTGGGTGGCTTTTGGAATGGTTCGGGGTTACCCCTCCCAGCCCATACTCATGCTTTGCAGGCCATGATATCACCATGGTGTCGAAATAGCAATGTTGCTCTAATCGCCAAGCGCGTGTACTATGAGCAGTAGCAAGGCTTTTTGCGTAATTGTCCTTCTTTTTTAGCACGGACATACTGTAAGTGAACTGTACCTATAGCTTCAGTGTTCGAGCTACGCTGGGCTAGTGAGGCGTCCAAAATTACAGCTCCGGTATCGTTGCACCACTTACGGGATTAGGAATTCACATACGTGTTATCACACGTGTCGAGGATAGCTCATATAAAAGAGTTTATAAAAGTGGGTTCGTATGAAGAAAGAGACAAAAAGAGTAGCCGGCGGGGAAAATGTAACAGAACCGACCGGCCATATCACGGAAAGTGCTGAAGACCAATCAGCGATATTTAGTAGTGCAATAAGTGACAGTTTAGAAGATAGCGGCGATGACCCTACAGTAGTTCCAGGGAGTGCTGCGTGGGTTAGCAAAACGAAAGCGATGATCGGGGACTCAAAACAGGGGCTGAACACCCTTCTGGCTCGCATGAAAGAATTTTGGAGTGGGCATAAAGTAACAAGTTTACCAAAAGAAGCTGGATTTACACCTGGGGTAAGCATACCGGTTAGACTGTCATCGTATGGTGCAACGGTCAGCTTTGTCGGGATGGCGGTTGCCGCGTATATGGTGGGAAGATATTTACGTCGAGAGATATCAGATGTAAGCCTTACAAGTTTGCGAGTTATTTCTCATTCCACGACGCCCATTCATATCAAAGTATATGCAGCTATCGCGGTAATTTCACTCATAGCGTTTACTGCATGCGTGATAGTTTCGGAGATTTACAAAAATAAGGCGCGGAAGGCTAGAGATAAGCTTTTGTTGGTTTTGTATGAGAAAGCAAAGGTTTACACAGAGTGCAGGCCGCCCATTGACTACCAATCTCTTAGGACAGTAAATATGCTCAGACAAGTGTGTGATGTCGCGACAACTCGCATTGTCTATTTAGAGGAAAATGACACAAGTCGCGCAGCGCTCATGGATGCTGTGGAGAGAATACAGCTCAAGCACGATGGGGATATGGCCGAGCTTCGTGGAAACACACTTGAGGGCTTGTCTCAGATGAATCGTGCCTTACAAGATGTGACAGCGCAAATCCAACGAGATGGGCGTACAGCGGTGGAGGCCGTGCATAGCGAAATTACCTCGCTAGAGCAACATATAAAGTGTTGCGAACAACACTTTAAAGCGGCTTCGGAACAGGTAAGAAGGGCAGCTTCGCACCAAACCGATGTAATGCGTAGTGTATTACAGAAGGGATTAGAAACTGCTGTGAGAAAGACAGAAGAGCTGCAAGATACTGTCGCAAATTTCAACATCAACATGGCATTTGTTATCAAGAGTAACGTATACGACACCAAACGCCAAGTAGAACACTTGTTGAAAGTGCATTTGGAATGTCTCAGCTTCATTTCTACATTGTTTAGTAAAGAGGGCATAGCAGCGGTTTCGGTGTGCGTGTTTATTCTGCGGTCGCATGATCATATGGGAAAGGTGCACTATATGCACTCGCGGCGTGTGTATCACGGCATGAAAGGTTCGCTTGAGTATCAAGTGCCAGGAGTTTTTAAGGGCTTGTTTCGCGAAACGCGCACCATAGATGAAACCATAGCTTCTGTGTATTCTATTTTGAGCGTTGAATTGAACCCCATACTTGGTCTTGCAGACGAATTGATGGAGGTAGTCACCAGTGGCCAAGGCTTAGGCAAGCATAGGGATACATGTTGTAGGGTAATGAAAGACTGTCACGAGAAGCTATTCGGTTCTCAGGGTTTGTTGAAGGAGGGAGTGTACGAGAATTTTTATAAAAAACTTTGTAGCGTCCTACTTGAGAGCGATGGTACAGCGGAAGGCGGCACAGTAGCGTGCAGTGAAAACGACGATGCAATGCAGCGTATAAGGAGCTGCGCACCGTTCTTCATGACGATACCTCATATCATAAATGTTGCTAGAGGTATTGAAGGGATTCACAAAACTGCTGATGATATGTACAAGGTGTGCAAGGACGTTGAGAGAAGCCTTGACAGCGTGTTTGGGTTCCTACCTAAGAGTATTGCTGTGCCGTCAGACATTACGGAGCCCAAAGCGGACAGTTTGCAAGATGAAAAGCAAATGGATTGTGCCTGAGATACACAAACATGACTTGGCTATCTAGTGCGATACCAGGAACAGTTTGTGTATTAGTAGGGCGTTGTTGCTACTGATGCGGTAAGTTTGCACTTCCAGTCTTTGAGCCTTGTGGCTACATCCTTGTCAGACAGGCTGAGAATGGAGGCAGCAAATACCGCTGCGTTTGCCGCACCAGAAGCCCCTATAGACATGGTTGCCACGGGTGTCCCGCGTGGCATCTGTGCGATTGATAAGAGGCTATCCAATCCGTTTAAACATTCGCTTTTTATAGGCACGCCAATTACTGGCAAATGTGTCAACGAAGCGACCATGCCCGGAAGATGTGCTGCGCCACCCGCCCCAGCAATAATTACTTTGAATCCGCGTTCATGAGCAGATTGTGCGAAACTGTACAAGCGATGAGGAGTCCGATGTGCGGAGACTACCAGAACTTCGCTGCCAATCAATAAGTCATCAAGTATTGATACCGCTTCGCGCATTGTAGGGAAGTCAGACTTACTTCCCATGATAACTGCGACGCATACGCTGGACTTGGCGTTATCTGCGGTCATTGCGCCCTCCAGAGATCACATGTTCTATGGCTGCAGCAAGTGCCCGGTCGCTGGTGATATGTGTTATTGGTATCGTGTTGTTGCCCAGAACTGCGATGAAGGGGATCTTTCCTGTGAAATGCAGGCCTTTTCCCGTTAAGGCATATGCCAGCTTGCCATGGTATTCTGCTGATACGTTGTACGGCACAAAGTTTACCGTTCGTTGATTTAGTAAAAAGGATGCTAGTTTCCCTCTGTTGGTATCAAGTGATACAATCACAGGTTTGATTTTCCTATACGCATCTATCGCAGCGATGACACTGGGCATCTTTTCGACGCAATTGCTACACCAGGATGTATACAGAACCAAAAGCGTTGGTCCAGGCCCAATCTCTGACAAGAGCCCGAATAAAGTTTCATCTGAGTTAACTTCTTTTATGCGTATTTCAGCTTTTGCTAGAACCCTTTCGGAGTTATTTATGCTTCCGATGAGCGCAAATGCGACAACCGAGAGAACACAGAATACAGCCACAAAATACTTGCTGTACAGCACTTTTGGGACCATGGGAACTCCTGACGTGAACATACAACATTGCGATTATGAAGATGCATTTCCCAACTCACAAGGTTTTTTGTCTACTAGTGTATCTATTTTGTAAACCTGTGTACGGATTTAAAGTAAACATTACAATTTTACAGCCTAAGATTGGCATGTACATATGTATCTACTTACTGGCATGTATCTTGCTTTTGATAGCAGTGTGATGCCTGATAGCTATGTTCAGATACAGCATGAAAAGACGCTGTGTTGTCCCATCATGCCACGTTCTCCGATGTTGTGTACTTAGCATATACGTCTTGATACTTTCTCCTTATTGTGTAGACTTAGCGCAATATGGCTGCGGTGCGTGGTATTTATGGATCAGACACTAACGAAAGCCCGGCTTGCTGACATGATCAACAGAGAGATAGGTTTGTCCCGGGAAGACTCCCTAGTTATTGTGGGGGAGATACTTGAAGAGATGGTTGCCTCTCTTGTTCGAGGTGGTACCCTAAAAATATCTTCGTTCGGCATTTTCCGAGTTTTGAGGAAGAAGGAGCGCGTAGGCCGAAATCCAAAGACCTTAGAAAAGTTTATAGTGGAGGAGCACAATACCGTGACATTCTGCCCATCAGTGACCGTAAAGAGATTGATAAATGGGGAAGAAGCGTGACTGATAGTAATAGCGGTAAGAGCGATATAAGGCAGCCTCTAGAGCAGGTATTCTTCACTATAGGTAGGGTGGCTCAGGAGGTTGGTGTAGAGCAGTATGTGCTGCGCTTTTGGGAGAGCAAGTTCTCTCAGATCTCTCCTGTAAAGCGGCGCGGGAGGCGCTTGTATAGCCGTCGTGATATAGAAATGATAAAAAAAATAAAACACATGCTGTACGATCTTGGGTACACCATAAGAGGTGCTCAGGCGGAATTGAATAGGCAGAAATACGGTCCGAAGGTCGCATCATCAGATGCGGAAAGCTTGGCAAAGCTTATGAAAAACTTGGCGGATATGCGTGATATGCTTGCTGAAAAACTGAACGGAATGTAGCGCAGCCAGGTTAGCGCGTCAGTCTGGGGGACTGGAGGTCGTGGGTTCGAATCCCATCATTCCGACCATGCTGCAAATGTCGTTTCTGGTTTAAAACTATAGAGCATTTCGTCGGTCACTAGTCCCGCGAAAGCCGCTTGTGTTGGATGTGGTAGACTTAGCAGCGAGGTTCAATGTGATGCGGGCTATCGGGTGGTTTTGCCCGAAGAGTGGCAGCACCTGTTCGATACATTGGCATTGAGGCATGTGTGTTTGTCCGGCACTTGGGCGCGGTCCTGAGTGATTCCACAGGGGCTGTGGTCACGTACTGTTGTAACTCTTGTTTGACCTTTTATGAGTCAGGAGCCCGGCACGCAAGGTCCCACAGTTGCTATGCTATTGCGGGACCTGCAGTAAACTAAAGGCGAAATAGACAGACTTGTGCGGGAAGCTACTATACGGTTCGTGACTTTGCCGCACAAAGCCACGAACAACAGGCATCAGTGTACAAACGCGCAGCTCATTGTTTGTAAATAATGTATTCCAGCGCGCTCAGCACTTGTTCAAACCCACACAATTCTGCTACTGGACTTTTAGAGTAAGTCCCCAAACAGCCCTATCTCTTCGTCAGTTAGGAACCCAAGGTCAACAAAGTCGCTATCGTAGTAGCTTCCCATGGACTCCTTGTGTGAACCAGATTGGTGATCCACGTTGTGTTGTGTTTGTGAGTCATCACTAACTGCCGCAGTGGCGGTTGGTTCTGTATTATGTTGTGTTTCAGAAACTAGCGGCGCTGACAAATCAGGAGCGGGCATATCTACGCTATGGGTAGTAGCAACTTCTGTAGTGTCGGATTCAGACTTTTTCTTAGCTATGTCAAACACAGAATCCCAAATGTTAGAAGTCATAGGTTCCGCTATTGTTAGTACATCAGTAATAGGTGCTTGTGCAGGCACAACGTTTCCGCTTTCAGCTGAAACTTGTTCTTCCAAGCGACTGGTAGTTACTTCGCCCGCACTAACTGCAGCTGCGGCAATACCTGATTCTACATTGTGTGATTCCTCAGGAGTACTAGGTTCTTCTGGGGCAGCTTGTGTGTCAACAGTGGTATTTTCGGTAGCAGACACTATGTTAGATACTGAATCCAAAACGTTAGCAGCTACAGCTTCCGCTGCTGTATCAGCATTAGCCACAGTTTCTTGTGTAGCAACAGCATTGCTACTGTCAACTGGAGCCAGTTCTGCCACGTCACCTATAGCCACTTCGTCTGTACCAACTGTAGCTGCTGCAATTCCTGATTCTGCATTGTATGATTCCTCAGGAGTACTAGCTTCTTCTGAAGCAGCAGGTACTTCAACACTGCTAGTTTCAGCTTTAGGCACTATGCCAAACACTGAACCCCAGAAATCATCTGCAGTGTCTTGCTTTTGTACATCTTTTAACTCATCGTTGTTCTGGGTAACTTCGCGACGGTTCTCACTTTCTGTAGACGTTATACCAGATGCTGCTTGAGTATCTTCACTTTTCTGCTCTGCAGATTCGGTAGCAGGATTGGACTCTGGGCTATCAGCGGCGTTTAGCCCCATAAACCTGGCAACTGACGCTATAAACCCGCCTACAATAGAAGATCCTTTATCAACTTGTGTATCATCGTCATTTGTTTCATCATCCACATGTTGAATAGGAGTGCTGTGTGCAGATTCATGTGATGACGCATTTCCCAAGGTGGTGGTGATATTATCGAACGCGATACTGTGCTCTGAGGAGCTCAATCCTTGGCTAAGCAGTAACATGTTTCTGTCACTTACTTGATCCGAGGCAGTGTTTTTACAAAGCAGTAGGAAATCCTGCACATATGCGTCTAAGTACATTGCAACAACGTCTCCACTTGTGTTAACGACAGCAATGTAGCTCTTATCAGAATCTGAGCGCCCTATGTGTGACTCGATCACAAGGTCATACGTGACGTCGCTTGAAGATATGCCCAAATAACCAGAAGGGCTATTGGTAAAGTCCTGAGAAATATTGTTATGCAGATTATCAACATCCAAACTGTTGACTGTAGCGTCATTGAACATTAGCTGTACCCCAAAAATGAACTATAATGAACGGCGCACACATTTTGGCGATGTTGGCTTAGGACCGCAATCCTTACTAGTACACATATGCCATTATCACCGTAGTAGCGTATATGTAACACAAACTGTGCGCAATGCTACACATATTAACGGAAGTCTTCACTCATATAGAAAAACGTAGAAGGTAAGGGCGGAAGACTCACGCCGGCTGTTAGAAACCATAGATTCCTCACGTGCCCAAAGCATATAATTTACCTTGCAGAGAGCACTGTGTATCACCATTTTTCCGGTTGGCTTAACAAAAGCTGCGGCGTACCATATTGAGCAGAAAGCGATCGTATTTGCAGGTAGAGAAAGCTAAATACCTGCGCGGTAGCCGTCGTTGTAGTCTTACCATCAACTGACATGATAGAGAGGTTCCGAAATATGTGGTGGCGAATATAGGGAGGAATCGATTAATGTTTGGTTATTACCCAATGTAATTATTCCATGACAGGCGTGCCAAGGGTTGTTTTAAGTAAGCAATGGTCCTGTTGAAGTGGAACTTGCCACATCACAACATACAAATTGCGGTTTTTTTATTATTGTGCTAGAAGTGTAGCGGACGGATGGCCGAGCGGTTTAAGGCACCAGTCTTGAAAACTGACGTACGCAAAACGTACCGTGGGTTCGAATCCCACTCCGTCCGCTCTGGCGTGGTATGCGCACCGCGTTGAGTGTTTCCTCGACCAGCATGTGATGGTATAGGTCTTCTCTAGCTTCATACAAAGAACAGGGATTCGTGAGTTACTAAGTTCATAGTGGCCACGGCGGAACGCGTCGTTGGGACATGTGTCATCACCGAGTGAAGCGCCCTTAACTGCCATGGAGTCTTTAGTCATAGTCACAATGTCTCCAGCAACAGTTTTTGTTGCGTCTTCTTTCGCAGCGGCACTGCTACTACCATTCACCATAGGCCATTTTCCCTCACCCGAACCAGTCAATGCCGCAACGAGCCCCTTGTCGGGAGTAGTCCAGCTGCTGCTAGCATTACTACCATTACAGTTACCACCGTTTCCACTGCCACTGTGTTTCGTCCCAGCTTTACAAATCTGTTGTTCGACTTTGGGATCACTCGCCTTAAGAGCCTGAGCGAAAGCGATTCCTATGCAATATCAAACCGAAAGCTGAATTCAAGGCCTGTCCATCGTGATCATAACAAGCATTAACCATCACCGAAGTTGAAGACACTGAGCGAATCTCCACTACCTCACCGCCTTCGATAGACTTCGCGAAGTGGCCTGCGACAATGTTTTTGTCGTCTTTCGGCAGCTTAATAATATCTCCAGCAACGTCATTCGCATTGTTATGGCTGTTATGTGCCGCTTTAGGCCAGTTTTTCGTACCACCCCCTAGGCTTTTGGTCGCAAAATCCTCAAGCCCCTTCGATGCATTGCTGCTGTTGTGTGATGTGTCAATACATTGTGCATGCGTATGGTCGTCCCGTCCGCCACCGCCATTCCCATAACTACATAGCTTATCATTTATTCCGCCATCACTCGCCTTAAGAGCCTGAGCGAAAGCGACGATTTCTTTACCAGGAACTTTAGC
>NZ_JAQLOH010000036.1 GCF_028204095.1 Candidatus Anaplasma sp. TIGMIC | reverse complement strand
CACCTAGCGAAGTCTATCGAAGGTTTAAAGAATGAATGCAAGACTCACAGAATATTGCATCGTGAGGTTCCAAAACAACGGCCATAAGTTTGACTTTCATAGCTGCAGCGCACAAGAAGGCGAATCCTCTACGGGGTAATTTCGGGGTCTATGACGTTAGCGCAACACTGCAACCAAGCCTATTAGTTAACTCACCAGTCGCTGCAGCTTACCATCCGTTGTCTATGCCTTCGAGGCATAAATGACTGGCATAACAGTATATGGTATAGAAATTTACCGTGCGTGCATCGGCAATGGAAGCGATAATAAGTTGTAATACAGTTACTCTGTGATCAGCTATCGCAACCCTGGTATCTTTGATACCCAGTGCACACCGGCGGGCGCGTAGGTAATTCGAGTTTAGGAGCGAAGCTGTTATCGAGTGACGATGCGATAGAATGTAGTAGGATAGCTTCGGAATTGCTCAAATTAAATGAAGAAAGAAAAGAAATAGAAGGTAAAAGCTTATCAGAAGCTATGTCACAGGCTGAACGCCTAGTCTCAGAGGGCAAGAACATAATAATGGTCGCGGGTCCGTGGCATGTTGGGGTAATAGGGATAGTTGCTGGGCGTTTGAAGGAGCGTTTTTTCCTTCCATCAATAGTTATATCTCTTGACGGAGAAGTTGGTAAAGCTAGTGCGAGATCCGTATCAGGTATTGACATAGGAGCTGCTGTATTATCTGCAAAGGTGGAAGGGCTCATACCTGAAGGTGGTGGACATGAAATGGCTGCTGGATTTTCAGTTCATAAAGATCAGATAGATAGACTATATGAGTTTTTTCTAGACAGGTTTAAGGAAGCCAATATTCAAAAGGTTTTCTCTACCTATGGTGTACTGGCTCTTGAATCTCTTTCCGTATCCATGTGTAAAGAACTGCAGTTACTGGAACCTTTCGGGCCAGGTAACTCTGAGCCCAGGTTCATTCTTAGAAACGTTAGGATTAAAAGCCAATCCATAGTCGGCAGTAACCATGTGCGGTGTTTAATATACGACTCCTGGGGTGTTTCAGTCCGTGGCTTATGTTTCAAGTGTGTTGGAACTGAACTTGGGTTGCTTCTACTTCACAACAATATTTGTGTGCACCTGATCGGAAAAGTCAGCCTAAATCAGTGGCGCGGTAATGAGTTTTTGCAGTTCATTATTGATGATGTTTCACATTTTTACCAAAAAACCTACATGCGACGGTAACCACACAAAATTACCCCGTAACCTCGCTGACAGTACATATAGGATACAGTCTGGCAATGATTTTAGGAACTTCCTTACAAAGGAGATATACGATACAATACTCAGGGTTTATATGGGGAAATTTATGTCCGTTCCTATCACGGTGGCGTATGGCGATGGTGTAGGTCCAGAGATTATGGAAGCCGTGCTTTTTGTTTTGAAGGAAGCGCAAACTGATATCTCAGTAGAGGCGGTCGAAATAGGCAATGCTCAGTACCGACGCGATTGGCCTTGTGGTATTGCTCCGTCTTCTTGGGCATCCATAAAAAGAACAAAGGTTTTATTGAAGTCACCAACAATGACTCCTCAGGGCGGTGGCCACAAGAGCCTTAACGTCGCCTTGAGAAAAAGGCTTGGCCTCTATGCTAATGTGCGGCCGTGCGTTTCATATTTTCCTGTAGTAAGCACCGTCCATCCCAATCTCGATATAGTAGTCGTGAGGGAAAACGAAGAAGACACATATTGCGGCATGGAGTATAAGCTTTCGGAAGATGCACATGAATGCGTGAAACTTACCACAGTAACAGCATCTGAGAGACTCTGTGAATACGCATTTAATTATGCGCGGAACCATAAAAGAAAGAGGGTCACCTGCCTTGTAAAAGACAATATAATGAAGATGACCGACGGAACCTTGCGGAACGCATTTCACAAAGTTGCTGCAAAGTATCCAGACATCGCTTCAGACTACTATATAGTAGACATAGGCATGGCGAAAATTTCCTCTCAGCCCGAGGAGTTCGACGTAGTTGTGACAACAAATCTGTATGGCGATATATTGTCTGATATAGTCTCCCTAGCATCGGGATCCATAGGGCTGTCCGGAAGCGCAAATCTGGGCAGTGACTATTCTATGTTTGAGGCCGTACACGGCTCTGCTCCAGACATTGCGGGAAAAAATATTGCAAATCCCTCTGGGCTTCTTAATGCTGCAATACAAATGCTGGTACATATTGGACATACCAACAAGGCACAAGCAATCCATGATGCTTTTCTGAAAACTCTCGAAGACGGCGTACATACCGCGGATATATATAATCCCGATACGAGTTCGTCTAGAGCATCTACCACTGAATTTGCCCGTGCTATAGCCAAGAATCTCGGTGCAGTTCCTAGTAATCTCCGACGAATGTCAATCGAGGAGAATCCAGCCATGGTCGCAGGTACTGTCAGACCCGAAGCAAAGCCGAGAACATTTGTGGGTGTGGATGTAACAGTGCATTGGGCACATGACCCAACGCGCATAGAAGAGCTGGCAAAGTCTCTGTCAGAACTTGCGTCTTCGTCCTCTGCAGAGCTTAAAATGATTCATGCAAAAGGTATGGAGTTGTGGCCCAGCGCGCCTTACGCATTTTCGTACATTGATCTTTTAACTTGCAGGTTTTACTTATCCGAGTCACAAAACAAAGACAGTTCTCTGTCTATGGGGCAGTTGCTCATAGGGATTGAAAATCTAGGGCTTGACATAGCAAAAGCGACAAAACTCTATACCTTTGACGGAGTCCCTGGCTTCTTTTCCACATGAATTGGGAAATGCCCAAGCAATGGTTGGTGTTGTTGCGGTTAATAACACAAAACAATTGCTTGTGTTGAGTAGGTGTGCACAAAATCAGCTATCCCATTTTTTTATTAAGGGGTGGTATGTTGCAGAGCCTGGAAAGAGAAGATGTTGAGTGCGTAGGCATTGGTGGGACGTGCTGGAAAACGCGCCATGCCCCACACAGAGACGTTGTTGCAATACAGCAGAAGTATGGACTATGTGAAGTTGTAGCACGCGTACTGGCCATAAAACAGATTCCTCTATCCGAGATTAGAGACTTCCTGTTTCCCACACTGAAGCTACTGTTACCTGACCCATTCCACCTTTTGGATATGGATAAGGCAGTACGTAGGATCCTTGCAGCTTTGCGTAACGGGGAAAGGATAGTAATTTTTGGCGATTACGATGTGGATGGAGCCACTTCTTCAGCACTATTGAAGAGGTATCTGTGTGGTATAGGTGCTACAGTCAGGATATATATACCAGATAGGATAGAAGAAGGTTATGGTCCTAATTCTGCTGCGCTATTAGCGCTGAAAAATGAGGGATACAGCCTTTGTATAACCGTTGACTGCGGTACCGTAGCGCACGAACCCATATCTGCAGCAAAGCTCGCTGGGCTTGACGTTATAGTTGTTGACCACCATATCGGCGCGGCCACCCTACCCGACGCGGTTGCTGTAATAAATCCAAATCGTCTTGACGAAACCTCTACGTATACCTACTTGTCGGGTGTTGGAACATCTTTTATGCTACTAGTAGCATTGCACAAGACGTTGGTACAAGAAGGCTTTTTTAAGGCAGCAGACGTCCCAAATCTGATGCGTTATTTGGATCTTGTTGCCTTAGGTACGGTATGCGACGTTATGCCTATGGTCAAGCTCAACAGAGCATTTGTAAAACAGGGGCTGAAGGTGATGTCAGAGCGCGAAAATACTGGCCTCAGAATACTTGCAGATGCAATAGGAATAGAAGAGCGGCCAAGTGTTTATCACCTTGGGTTCTCTATAGGTCCCCACATCAACGCCGGCGGGCGCGTAGGTAATTCGAGTTTAGGAGCGAAGCTGTTATCGAGTGACGATGCGATAGAATGTAGTAGGATAGCTTCGGAATTGCTCAAATTAAATGAAGAAAGAAAAGAAATAGAAGGTAAAAGCTTATCAGAAGCTATGTCACAGGCTGAACGCCTAGTCTCAGAGGGCAAGAACATAATAATGGTCGCGGGTCCGTGGCATGTTGGGGTAATAGGGATAGTTGCTGGGCGTTTGAAGGAGCGTTTTTTCCTTCCATCAATAGTTATATCTCTTGACGGAGAAGTTGGTAAAGCTAGTGCGAGATCCGTATCAGGTATTGACATAGGAGCTGCTGTATTATCTGCAAAGGTGGAAGGGCTCATACCTGAAGGTGGTGGACATGAAATGGCTGCTGGATTTTCAGTTCATAAAGATCAGATAGATAGACTATATGAGTTTTTTCTAGACAGGTTTAAGGAAGCCAATATTCAAAAGGTTTTCTCTACCTATGGTGTACTGGCTCTTGAATCTCTTTCCGTATCCATGTGTAAAGAACTGCAGTTACTGGAACCTTTCGGGCCAGGTAACTCTGAGCCCAGGTTCATTCTTAGAAACGTTAGGATTAAAAGCCAATCCATAGTCGGCAGTAACCATGTGCGGTGTTTAATATACGACTCCTGGGGTGTTTCAGTCCGTGGCTTATGTTTCAAGTGTGTTGGAACTGAACTTGGGTTGCTTCTACTTCACAACAATATTTGTGTGCACCTGATCGGAAAAGTCAGCCTAAATCAGTGGCGCGGTAATGAGTTTTTGCAGTTCATTATTGATGATGTTTCACCTGTATGATAACGGTCCCGGATATCACATTTTGCACAACTTATCGCGCACACGAACAGATTTTAAACTATTCCTAACCCGCAAACTTGACAGTCGTGCCAGATCGCTAAGCACTTAACACACCGCTTTGTCTAGCAGACCAAACAGGTTCTGACCACAATGTATTAGAAGCACTACCGATGATATCAGAAGAATATTGGTTCTGGCGCCCACGTGGTTACGTTGCTCGCGGGCGACAATATTAATGTATTGGCACAAAAAAGCATCCAACCACCCCTCTACCGGTAACGTTACAAATGTGTATCCATCTTCCTATGGGTTAGCCTTTGATGTTTTTGCTACCCCCCCCCGGATTTTTTACCCACTTTGCTGCAATACCACTATTTGTAAGGTACACATAAACAGCTACAGGTAATTGATACATTTGCCGGAACACAGACTTCGTGCAACGGACTTAAATCCACTACAACTCAACGCAAAATCTAATTTCTCGCGTAAGTGCTTCATGCTGTGGGAACATGTGTGAGAAGCGCAAGTTTCAAACCTGCATTTGCATTGTTACACCAGGCAAGAGTTTGTGTTGCGTGCCCAAACCTACCTACGGAAAAGTCTCTCAAGCACAGCCGGAATATGTTATCTAACCATTTTTGGCACATGCACAACACGCTATTTTATCCTGAAATTAAGTGTGGCTCGAACTAAAAAGGCAGCGTGATGCGGGCAAGTGTTGTATAAATTCAGGATAAATATGACACAAAAAACTACAACCCTGTGCCCGTATCCTCTGTTCAATGCCTTGCTTCCCATGGCTAAATGCTCTGTGCAGCCGGAGCATACAATCCCGTAAGGTACCTATTCCTGCTTTTTGCTACATAAATGCAGCCATCCGAATAGACACATTGCGCACTGATGGTTCGAAGATTCACCTCATAACGCTTAACATCATATACTTGTGGATCTGCGTGTCACTGCCAAAGTAGCTACTAAGCGCAGTCATCAAACAAGTAACCGCCAAATAGGATTAGTTAATGTATGATCAGATGTAATTTTAGGAAAAACACTTGAATTGCATTCTAAATATTGCAGTTATCAGTTACTGTTCCTAACCTGTTGCCGAAATTTACTGCTTTTTGGACGCAAGTTTGCTAACATCGCAAGGGTGATGGCAAACATAAACATGGTAGAGAAATTAATCTGTAACCCGGGAGTAAAAAGAATAATAAAAGCATTAGAGGCTTTCGGTGGCAGCGCTCGATTGGTAGGAGGATGTGTACGAGATAGCCTCATTAGCAGAAGCACTACAGATATAGACCTCGCAACAGATCTTGTACCAGACCAGGTATCTACTGCACTAAAAGCAGCTAACATAAAGGCCATACCCACGGGAATAAAGCATGGCACAATCACCGCAATTACCGCTGGCATACCATATGAGATCACAACGCTGAGGCGCGATTCTGAGTGCGATGGTAGGCATGCGTTAGTAGTATTTA
This sequence comes from Candidatus Anaplasma sp. TIGMIC, assembly GCF_028204095.1. Lineage (GTDB taxonomy): Bacteria > Pseudomonadota > Alphaproteobacteria > Rickettsiales > Anaplasmataceae > Anaplasma. The sequence continues at coordinate 2,000 of NZ_JAQLOH010000036.1, read as the reverse complement.
CGGACGACTGGAAGGAGGATGCATCCCGAAGAGATTTTACATTTAACGCCCTATACTGCGACAAGCATGGCAAAGTTTATGATTATTTTACGGGAATCAGTGATCTTCAAAACAGACAAGTGGTTTTCATTGGAGACGCAGAGCAACGCGTAAATGAGGACTTTCTTAGAATACTTAGAGTATTTCGGTTTCATGCATCAATCTGCAGCGACAGCGTCCTGAGTCCAACAGTGACAAATGTATGCACGAAATACGCCAGTAAATTGGCGTCCCTGTCAAAAGAACGCATACGCTGCGAATTCTTCAAGTTGCTAGCATGTTCAAGTTGCGCCCCTACCTTGGCTGTGATGCAGGATTGTGGAGTGCTTTCACAAATTTTGCCATACGATGTGAACTTAGAACCTCTCAAGTCGCCACATCTTGTTGGAAGGTCTCCCATTGCTAAGTTTGCTGTGATGTTGAAAGCACACAGTCTCATACAGGACCCAGATATATTCACAAAACATATATCGAGTCTTTTCCGACTTTCAAAAAAGGAAAAAAAACTACTTGAAATACTGCTATATACTTCCCCTAATTTGCCTCTGTCTTCCGTGCAGCAGCAAAAGTATATGAATGCTTTGGGCACAGAGCTTTACAAAGACTTGGTAATTATGAGTTTCATAACAAATGATAAGCTCCCAGAAAGTGTATTGCTCTCCCATCTAGAAAGTGCAGTTATGTTCAAGCCCAGCTATATGCCTGTCTCTGGAAGCGACCTTACTAAACTGGGATACAAGGAAGGTAGACTTTTGGGTCAAGTACTCAAAGCTCTACGCGATACCTGGGAGCAAGATCCACAAAATGTCACGAAAGCACAGCTTCTCGTGATGGCAAAGTCTATGCTCGACGGTCGAGACTCTGACATCACGAATTAGCCCATAGGCATCTGCGCCTTCACGTTCCTAAACGGAAATACTCTGGGGCCCTAAGAAATACCCGATGAACTCTAAAATCTCGTCTTATGAAGATGCCCCGGTATCACATGAAACAAGCTGATTGCGCATCACTCTCCAGCTCCGGAATGAAAACAACACTTGCCATCCGATTACCGTGCACCCAGACAAGGCCCCTGCCGTGTTTCTAAGGCACATCAACAAAATGTTACCCATGCAACAAGTGCCACGCGAGAATCAGCAGCACAGTACCTAGAGCAGTCTTACCACTTAAGGATCTCGCACTCGCGGAAGAAGAACCTTATTTCCTTCTCAGCGTTCTCTAAGCTATCAGAACCATGCACACAATTAGCGTCTATACTCTCAGCAAAGTCACCACGTATTGTGCCCGGCTCGGCCGCTTTAGGGTCAGTAGCCCCCATGACTTTCCTGTACACACTCACTGCTGACTCGCCTTCCAAAACCTGAACTATCACAGGTCCAGACGTCATAAATCTAACTAGGTCCGCGAAAAATGGCCTGTCACTGTGCACATCATAGAACTCACTAGCCTGCTCGGGCGTGAGCTTACACAAGCGTTGCGCAACTACCCTGAGACCGGCAGCCTCGATGTAGGAGATAACCTGCCCTACAATGCTGCGTACCACAACATCAGGCTTCAATATGGAAAGCGTTCTTTCAACCACTGCTAAGTCTCCAGACCAAAATTTCGACATGCTAGCACAGAAAGCTACTTCATGGCAAGAACATAGCACACCCTCTTTCACGCGAGATATTACCCCCTTGTGTTCGGCTCTATATGTTTATCGTTGCTTTTATTCCTAAACTAGCATACTATTCACGGTTTTACGATCCCAACTACACATTAAATAACTGTTGCATTACTATTGTGTATGATTTATCCTAAGTTATCTGAGTAACACATGGGATAATGTTTATGACTTCTCAAGCACAAAACCAAAGTTCCATCCCCATTACCGCAGAGGGGAAAGTTAGACCCCACCCAGTTGACGAATATGTGGGAAGAGAAATAAAAAAACAGCGTATCATGAAGGGAATGAGCCA
>NZ_JAQLOH010000035.1 GCF_028204095.1 Candidatus Anaplasma sp. TIGMIC | reverse complement strand
AGGTATCTTCCCACGGGTATAGACATTTACGGCGGTACCAGAGAGCTTTCAGAATGCCGATAGCTCTGAACAGTACCCAACATACTCCTCGAGTAACTTGTCATAGATCTGATGACCACTGCAGAACAGGCATTGCCGCGGCAAAACCCAAGAGTATGACGCTATTGTGTACGAGGTATCTTCCCACGGGTATAGACATTTACATCAGTAATGAGAAAAGCTACTAGGATGCTTACAAATCTGAACAGTACCCAATGTAACTTGTCATAGATATGATAGCCGCCGCAGAACAGGTATTAACATGGAAACCCATGTCTTACCACTTAAAGGAAATCTTTTCTCTACACGTACGTTTATATGGTTGTCACAAAAGTAACAACACGTAAATGTGACCATGGTTCCGGAAGGAACATCACGTTCTTCATATGCGCTTTGACACAGCACTTTCCACGCATCTAGTTCCTAAACAACAAAATATAACAGACGATCTGTACGCACAAAAAACCAGTACGACCTACCGTACCTTAGAAGATTAGAGCTCTCTGCCGCAACACTATCCACTTGCACGGCACCATCAAAAGCAAAACGTTGCTACGGAATCAACCACAGTCCACAGTATTTCAAAACACAGTGTGTAACCGTTTATGTAGTGCCGCTCCTTAACTTCGACGCAAAGCCCTACCTTCTTAACTAGATGCAATGCGCTCCGCTCTGCTACTACGTACACACCTGCATACAATGTCAGTCAATATTCCCCTACTCACCTGAAGCGTCTCTTTACACGGAGAAGCTCGGAAGTCTATCCTAATGCTATCAGAAAACATAGTTTTCACAGGTAAATTGTAATAGTCTTCTCTCTTCACCAGAACGTCGGTACCCAAATTACCCCAATACGCATGAATATAGCGACGTATTATGTCAGGTACCGTACACGTTTTTTCATGTAGCGGCTTTTCCTTACGCAACAAGCATAGCTCCTTAGCATCCCACATCCATACAGCCAAATGAACAAAGAACCTGAGTACAGTTGGGTCTTTCCACATAGCGCAACCACATATGTATTCCAGGTCTTTAAACCTCTCTATCATGCTGCATATCTTGTCGTTCTTTTGAACTATGTACTCATCCAGTGGCTCTTCTGTATTCCCAGTAAAGGGTTTTGCTCCCACATGGTAACTAAGTGTACTCAGTATAGTTCCCTCCTGCAGCGAGCTTATGAGAGTCCCGTTAAAATTCCTAAGTCCCAACCTAATGCCTGCAAGTACTTCAACATAACCCGTTGTAGTTAGCAGCGTCCTATGGGCTCTTGTCTTGTAAAAATATGGGACCATGATGGAACACAGAGCAAAAAACTCACGACCTTTTCTGCTCAACACATCAGACAGCTGCTCAGACGTAACATTGTCCGAAGAAACAGTGGCTAAATCCGCCATATGGCTCCGCATGATTTTGTACTTGCTCCCACTTTCAGAGCACAGATCAAAGTACACATCACTGAGTAGCGTTCCATTAAACCTAGCGCGGCCAAATGATGACATAGCAACGTGGAGAGCGGCTTCCCTCCTCCCTTTATCACTCATCATAATGCCATACAGCCATGACTTTATGTCTTCTCGGTAAAACACCCTACACTTTGCCGGAGCCAATACGGCGTACATCATTACCAACATATGAGTGAGGCTTTTTTCAGCCAAAACTTTTTCCTGTTTTGATACAGAATACGCGTCTACACCCGCTATCAGTTTTTCTAAAAATATTACCTCGCGCTCACTGAGATATCTACACGTACTCGCATGTATAGCCTTTCTGTCACCCCATGCGTCTCTACTAAATGCTATGACGTTTAAAAATACCTGTTTGTATTCATGTATAGCAAACCAAGACCCAGGAAATTCGCTAAACACGCTATCACTTTTTGCGATTATTAGCTTGTCTTGACTAGGAGATGGTGGATATGCCAGGCCCATACAGCAATAACAAAAGAATCTGTAAAACTTTATGCCTTCACCTGATGATAACTTTTCCGACGTGGCCATTGAATACAATATGTATTCGGCCATGTGGTCGCGAAAATCCGCCTGCATAGAGAAAAGTAAATATTCATCGTGTGGTTCTACAGCGATAATCCTACCAATGACCTCTTCCATAGAAATATTGTCTGGGTTTCCACCCAGCATGTTGCTCATAGATAACTTTCTGTCGAGCACCAATCTGAAGTACATCTCGTCAACGGGACTTCTGAAACGAACCTTATAGGCTACGCTATTACTCCTACGCACTCTATACCGCGGTAGCGCACCTGCATGAACCGTATAACTGCCTGGAGATATGCCAAGCCCCCTTCCTGCTGTTGTCTTAAGAACGCGGCAATTATGAAGATCTATCCCGTCTGTAACGGCAATATCGTCACGATTAACTCCCGGCGGCTCCAAAAACGCGGTAACGTAGAAGCCATCAGGCGCATGATCATCATCCAGATCCCTGCACGTGATCCTGTAGAGAATATAGGCAGAAGTAGAAACAAGAAATGCTGACAGAACAATCAGCGCAGTGGAGACATGGTCACCAAAGCCACGCCTCACCCCTGTAGACACCGCACATGAGAGCGCGACTACTGCAACAGCATAGGTCGCTACCGCAGCTACAGACATAGCAACACGTCTATCCATAGACACCACCCACTAGGTAGCAAAACCATCAGGACACACGTACCACTCTCTGCACAACTAATAGCATATGTATTGACCAAAATCTAAGCATTTTTGCACCATTTTCTAGCGCAGCACGAAAACAGCACCCCACTACGGCAAGCTACGTCGTAACACACATCTGTAAGTCAATAACTGCGTCACACAAACAGTACAAAAAAGAAGCCAGACTAAAGGCATTTTGACGCTGGCGCTAAGATAATTCAGTGCATGTCTCGTAATGAAATGTCGCTTTTTTACTCTGCCATATCATGACCGTTACATTTCTTCCCTACCATCCTGGTAACGCATATATCTGACCATACATTCAGTGCAGTCTCAAACATATCTATTAAGGTATATATGGGCAGTATCAAACCCATGACATGCAAGGGCACCTTCATGAACACCAAATAACTCATAACCACAAAATAGCACCCCATAGGAACACCGGCATTGCCTACAGCGGCTATAACGGATAATACTATCCACGTGAGTAACTCTGCTGCTGAAAAAACGTGCGCGTTGACTTCACAAACAAAAAGTACCGTTATGAGTATAAACGATGCACAAGCATTCATGTTTATGCTTGCACATAGCGGTAGCACAAAAGACGTGATTTTCTTTGATTCCCCCAGCTTTTCATTTACACACTTTACCGCCACTGGCAGCGCAACAACAGACGACCGAGAGAAGAATGCCGTAATCAAAGCCGGTATCGCGCTTTTAAATGTTGGTAACACAGGTATGCCGTTAAGCTTCATAAAGGTAGGCAACACGATGAACGCCTGAACGGCATTAGATAACAAAACACACAGTATATATTTTGTGAGCCCATGTGAAAAATTCGCGCTCTGTGGGGTGTACAGAAATGTTGTTACAAATCCCCATACCGCAATAGGCATAAGGTATGCTATCAAACCTGCAACATGAAGCAAAACATCAAACAGCGCGGAAAAAAATGTGTTCAGACATTTACGCTTATCTTGCTCAATAAACAGACACCCCACACCCAAAAGGAATGATGCAGTGATGCAACCCATAATGTTGTTGTCGAGGAAAATTTTTACAAAGTTATCCGGAAATACAGATATAAGGTGAGAACTGTAGCTCCAGCTCTCGGTATCGGTAACACCACCAGAACCTGCAAGCTCTACTCCCCTTGACGGAGAAATAATCAGGTATATCGCAAGACCTACTGCCGCTGCAACGAATGTAGTCAAAAGCGTGTAAAATAGGGTGCTACCTATAAGCCTTTTAGCATCTCTGGGCTTGCTGAAGCTAGAAAACGTAGAGACTACCGACAGGAAAATCATAGGGATGCCTACAAGCTTTAGCAAGTTCATGAAAAGCGTAGTGGTTACCTGAGCTATTTCCTTAAGTACGTGTACGTCAAAGTGCTTGGTCAAAAATGCAAGACCTACAGCAAGAAAAATCAGGAAAAACCTAAACATACCTATATCCCAACAATCAGCGTGCTAACAGTAAACCGAAGTATCCCAGCGTTACTCTTGTAATAACACCGCAAGAAAAACCGAACCAATGCGAGTATCGAAGTGACTGGCCCCTATACCCACTTTACCAGTGGTGGCATTGACATCATGATTGCATCGGGATCTCCGTCAGTCATGAGCCCAAACCTGGTGCCCCTGTCGTAAATTAAATTAAATTCCACATATCGCCCGCGCTTTAGTAGCTGGTACTCGCGCTCCTCCTCACTCCATTTCTGGTGCATCCTTTTTTGCACTATAGCTGGATATACCTCCATAAAACATTCCCCTACAGCACGTGTGAATGCAAAATCGTTATCGAAGTCCCCCTGCAAGTAGTCGTAGAAAATACCTCCGACACCCCTTGCCTCCCTCCTGTGAGCAAGATAAAAATACTCATCGCAGTTTTTCTTAAATTGGCTATAGTACTGCGAATTAAACTTGTCGCATGTCGCTCGTACGCTATCGTGGAAAAACTCGGTATCGTCATCGTTACTGTATATCGGAGTGAGATCAATACCGCCTCCAAACCATCCCTTGGAAGTACAAACAAACCTGGTGTTCATGTGCACCGCCGGCACAAATGGCGAGCACATGTGCGCCACCACTGAAACTCCACTTGCCCAAAACTCACCACCAGATTCAGCAGCACCGGGAATTTCTGCCGCAAAACCATCTTGCATCTTGCCATACACTGTGGAGAAATTAACGCCAGCCTTTTCGAAGACGGTTCCGTACAATACTACAGACTCTCCGCCTCCACCCCCGCTTCTATTCCAGCTTCGCTTCTTGACAGTCGGCACCTGGTCGGAGAATTCGGACTCTATCATAAAAAACTTATCCACTATCCTCTCTCGCAGAAGAGAAAACCACTTGGTAACCTCTTCTTTGTGTACGTCTGTAACCCAAGAACTACACACCACCAGTCATACCTATCAATAAAAAGCACACAATACTACGCAACGTGGAAACAGCCCCCAGAGGAGACTTTTTGCCAAACCCGTAAGAGAACATACGCTACTGTTCCAGAAAATTACCCTAGTCTTTACCAAACTCACCACAGATACTTGCACCAGTTCCATTGGTCGTAAATAACTCCAGAAGTAATACATGCGGTATCGTGCCATCCACAATCTGTGCTGTACCGCAAGTTTCCCTAGCAAACTTTACACAAGTCTGCAGTTGATGCTCCAAAGTGCTACTGACTTTACCATCGTTGATCAGTTTTTCTGCCCTATCTGCGGATCCTATGAGTAGATCGTTCTCTTGCTTTATAGTCTTGATATCCTCAGCTACATCTGTAAGAATAACCAGCTTTGCCGCCGATATTGCGCAAGCTATAGCTCCAGCAACCAAGTCAGGATTGACAACGTGCGTAACACCGTTCGGCCCCCTGCATATCGGAGCAATAACGGGAATAAAGTCAGACTCTTCCAAGAAAAACAAAAGGTCTGTATTCACACTGTTGGGCTCGCCCACAAACCCTATATCCATTATTTTTTCTACGTTGTTCGGCTGGCCATCTCTTGCCGTGAAGCAAACTTTCTTCGCCTCCATCAAACACGCATCTTTCCCGCTTATCCCAACAGAAAAGCCACCATTGTCGTTTATTGTCTGCACTATCTCTTTATTTACCAGCCCAGAAAGGACCATCTCTGTTATTTCCAAGGTCTCTGAGTCCACAACACGGAAGTCATTTACAAAAACTCCTTCCTTCTTACCAAACTTCTCAAGAACCTCCTCTACGCGTTGATTGCCTCCATGAACAACTATCGGGTTAATACCCACCTGTTTCAATAGCACGATGTCGCTAGCGAAACTTTCGGCAAGTTCTTTATCTCTAATTGCGGTACCATCAAGCTTTATAACAATGGTCTCACCGGAGAACTGCTGTATACACCTTATAGATCCTGATAGCTCCTTTGCCTCATTTAACCATTTACTATCACCACAGAGCCGACCTACGTCACCACCCTTATTACCAATTTCGTTATCTCCATCAGATGCACCTTGAAACTTCATGAGCCAACTCCTTTATTCCCTTTCCGGACTTACTGCTCACCCACATTATTGGGTTCAGCAAAAATCTACCGCCCTTTACTTGGTCCCACACAAAAGAAACCATACCATTTAGCCCTGTAGCAGAAAGCTTATCTGCCTTTGTCAGAACCACACTGTAGTGAATATTGTACTCCTCTAGCCAGTTTAAAAAGTCCCTATCTATGTCTTTGAGCCCGATTCTAGAATCTATAAGCAAAACCAACCTCTGTAAAGCTTCCCTGCTCATCAGGTAATGCTCCATAACACCCAAATATCTATCTACTTCTTGCTTGGATGCCTTAGAGTAACCATACCCAGGAAGATCTACCAGCACTACCTTAGTGCCAACATATAAGTTAATCTGCCTGGTTGAGCCCGGATTCGATGAAACCTTAGCGTTGTTCCGATTGTGTGTTATAGCATTGATTAAGCTAGACTTTCCAACATTAGACCTGCCAGCAAAAGCTATCTCCGGCAGATTGAGATCGGGAAACTGGCCAATATCTCTGACGCCGGCAAAAAACTTGCAACCTGACAGCATAATAGTACCCTACACATATATGTATAACGGGCCCAAAGCAGCCCTAACACCAAAGTATACAGCTCGCAATAAAATGCTGAAGCGTTCTCTTGTTACCGTACCTGGTAGTCATAGTATAGATCCGCTAGAGTTGCCTTGTACATAAATGACTTTACATACCAATCATCATTTCAGGGTCAATACAAGGTGCCGCACTGCGTAACACACTGCTGTAGGTCTGTTTCGCCACATTAACGTAGAGGCAATATGCGTAATTTAATTGCAAAACAAGACTCAAAAATCTACAATCACATGTATGGGGCCGCTCGGTGACTTTTGGCCTTGTTTTGGTATGTGGTGGCTCGCTCTGAGCGTTTAGAAATGCAGGTAAAGTTATGAGCTTTGAAAGCAGCCTCGAGGGGCTGTGTGAAAAATTTCGTGTTTTAAAGCTTCAGCTTTCAGACCCGAAGACTATAGGCACGCAAGCTTTTGTCTCTGCGTCGCGTGAGTATTCAGATTTGCTACCCATAATGGCGTTGATAGAGCAATATCAGTCTGCTCAAAAAGAAATTGCGGAGTTGGAAGAACTTGCAAGCTCCGTTGACACGGATGCTGAGCTGCGAAACCTTGCAAAGGACGAAGCCCATGCGAAACAAAAGCTTCTTCCAAAGTTAAAACACGAGCTCCAGCTCTCTCTGTTACCCAAAGACAAGGATGATGAGCGCAATGCGATTTTGGAAATTAGAGCTGGTACAGGCGGTGAAGAAGCAGCATTGTTTGTTTATAACCTTTACCGAATGTACATAAAGTACGCAGAGAGAAAAAACTGGAAGGTCGAACACATAAATATATCTACCACCGGCATAGGTGGATACAAAGAGGCTACTCTTAGCATCGGCGGGAAAGACGTTTTTGCACGTCTAAAGTTTGAATCTGGCGTTCATAGAGTGCAAAGGGTCCCTGAAACTGAATCTTCCGGCAGACTTCACACATCTGCAGCAACGGTGGCGGTTCTTCCGGAAGTTGAAGAAGTAGACCTGAAAATCGATGAGAAGGATCTTAGAATAGACGTTTATCGCTCTAGCGGCCCTGGCGGACAGTCAGTTAACACCACAGATAGCGCGGTAAGGATCACGCACGTCCCTACGGGAATAGTCGTAATTCAGCAGGACGAAAAGTCTCAACACAAAAACAAGAGTAAGGCACTGAAAGTTCTTAGGGCAAGACTCTACTCCATAGAAAAACAAAAAATAGAAGATGAAATCTCAAAAATGAGAAAAAGCCAAATAGGCTCCGGAGACAGATCTGAGCGTATACGGACATACAATTTTCTGCAGTCTCGAATTACAGATCACAGAATAAACCTCACGTCCTACAGGCTTGACTACGTAATGAGAGAAGGAGACTTAGACGAGTTCATTGATGCCTTGGTGGCTGACGACCAAGCAAACAAATTGAAACAGATTTCCTACTGATTCACACATCCGCGCTGAACAACAACGACAGAAACACATGCCATGCCGTAAATTCGGGCAGCTTAGCTGCGGTACGCGCTGTATCATCTAGGGACTAGCGACACATAACGCGAGCATGTACGTCCGCCGTCGCATGCGATCATCAGAACTGCAGTTACATTAGTGCTAGTGTAACATTGCCGTATCACGGCCAATGGCGTGCTTTTCGCCGCTCAGACCTCAGACCTCAGACCTCAGACCTCAGACCTCAGACCTCAGACCTCAGA
>NZ_JAQLOH010000009.1 GCF_028204095.1 Candidatus Anaplasma sp. TIGMIC | reverse complement strand
GCACCCAAGCACCCAAGCACCCAAGCACCCAAGCACCCAAGCACCCAAGCACCCAAGATCAGCCCGTATACATAACAATGTCAACAATTTTGAAGAAAGCACGCGCTGCGTCTGACCTCTTTAAAGAGGCACAACCCGAACAGGCCCACATCCCATAGAAATCGACAACCCATCCACGGCGCCCCACATCACGCAAACCGCCTCACTACATACGTTAGCTACAAAATGCAACACGCACACCAGAGAATGACGACAACAAAATCGCACCTAAGACGCCGCACCACAAACTCCGCCACCGGTGGTGGCCGGCAGCACATAATAGAAAACGGGGCACAGCCAGCTATACAGAGCTTGACACCCAACCACCTGCACCCCAGATTAAAAGATGCTATACAGAAACCTGAGCGGAATCCACCGATCTCGCTGCATCCAGCACCCTGTAAATCCTAACATGCACTATGTCAGAAGAGTCGATTTTCATCCTATCAGCACATGCTACTACGTCCTTTTCCGCAAATCTTTTAGCGCCATCATCAAGCACAACCATACGAGAGCGCTCCCTAAACAGCTCATTGAGTATACAGCTTACCATGAGTATAGCCACCGTTGAAGCCAAGGCCACCAAGCCTACCTGCGCTACAACGCTGGCCCCAGGAGCTGCAAGCGCATTTACAACACCAATGTAGCCAGTTTTACTCTCCGCAAACATAACCCCCAGAGTAGTAGCATATGTACACAGAGTAATAGCACCTACTATCGACATTGTTGTGCGCAGAGCCGCAGAGAAAGGAATACCACGCCCCCTATCATACAGGTTGGTCGTCACCTCTGCTTTTACAACACTACCTGAAACATATCCACCCTTGTCTGACAACAAGTTGCCTTGATCAAACGCACCTGTCGGCAACAGCATAGACAGGTCATATTTGTTCATTGAACGCAGCCTAACCGCATACACAATAGCACCCAACGCTGCAACAAAAGTCGCCGCTAAGGACATAAAAAATCCTGCTGCAATCGCATGTGGCTCAAGCAGCGACATGCCAGAAGCATAAACGTACGCAGCGCAAAAACTTACTACCGCCACACTGATTACTAAAGCCAGCAAAAAAATATCCCTATACAGGCGCGCGTTCCCAAAGCTATCTACTCCGGCGCCATCATTACTCTCAACCCTTTTAATATCCGCATCACCAGGCACTTCCAACCTCACACTACATTATCCACTAACACCTATATGCGCGGCAGCCGTTCTACTGCCACTATAACGGCAACAAAGCTGCTACCGGGCAACTCCCCGGCAACGTATCCATCCTTTCCAGCAACTCAACCGCAAGTGGTACATACACACCCCTGTACCATACTAAAGACAACGGCGATCGCAAGTCAATACCTACCATTCCGGCCATAAGAAAAACCAAGAGGCATTCCACTATAAGACACACGAAAAAATATACCTTGCACCGCGGAACAGCGCACCTAATTTATTAAGAATTAGTAGGCCCTGCTCTCCATTCCCACCAGGTAACCACATTAAAAACCTAAGCTTTCGCAATACATGTACTTAAAAGCATTAAGCTTCCCTGCAGTTTATTGCACAACAAGAAGATTTCCTTAACACACAACACTTGTTGTCCCAAACCATCAATTAAAAAGCCTTCGTCGTCCTGGACAAAAAATCCCAGGACAATGTCCACTGTACGCCAGCGCGCTTCAGACTACCAGATCTGTTTTTCATAACCCAAGTAAAGACACGACCTAGCCGCAGCACACACAATGTGCAAAGTCCCTACGGATGGACTTCATACACATACTTACATACAAATGTGTGAACGCCCCACGACAAAAATTACAACACCGTGGTCCACAATGAGTTCAATTAAACCTCGCCACCTACCAAACACATCGGAAATCTCCACCTCTGGTAAGTTAATCTATACTTCAACATAGACGGACCCAAAGAGCTTATCCGCGTATACCGCGCTACAACAAGCATAACAACCTTACACAAGCTAAAAATAGCGCCGCATCAACTTAAGATGCGTCAGACCCACCTACCTACGTGCTACATAATGGCTCTACTGCGCATTACTTCCCAACAAGCTGGAAGGCCCCTGTACTTTTAGCAGACACCACACACTCAACAACTGATGTGTGGTCATCCCGCTGCTTGCCTTCGCTCAGCAATGAAGTGACATACTCCGCACTACCCAACATGCAGGAAATATAACCAGCAGTCGCCGCATCATTAACCATTCGAGTCGTTGTAACATCATCAGCAGCAGGTCTTCCACTTTCGTATGCAGTAAGCCCACGAAACGTGCCGTCACCAACAGTATCCTCACTCTGCTCATCATTTATCCGAAGCGGAACATGACAATCTGGGAATACAAACACTCGCACATTCGATACCCCCTCCTCGACAAATAACCTAGCTATGAAAAGGAAAGCTGTCGATACCAACAGGGATACTGCAGCGATTTTAAGGATTGTAGCGGCAAGCGCCACCCCAGGAATAACCGCACCTGGGCTTACAGATAATAGCTGTTGTAACGATACTCCTTTACCCATCAGCATGCCAAGCGTTACAGCAAACAAGAACATCGATGCAACAACAAAATGTACAAGACACAACTGGAATGCGCTATAGCCTTTCTGGCCACCAAGCCTCGTAACCCTAAGATTTAGTCGCGTTCCCGTAACCAGAGTGTTAGAAGATATGGTGCCCTCTGCCGAGCAAAATCTGCGACTACGTTTCTCAAGGGCCGCAACTATCGCCATGTATACCAAACACAAAAGCACCATGCCCGTAGCGATCAAAGATGCAGCAAATACGGGAGTACGGGGCGAAATCATAGCACCGGAGGAGATCGCATATGATATGGTAAACAGCGTTACCGCAGTGCAAGCCACAGCACACAGAACCCCTGCCCTGTAGTATTTCTTGCTAAACGCAGTCTTGCGCAAAACTTTCTCAAGCTTTTTATCAATCAGCACAGCATCTTCTGCCATATTTCCTCTCACTATAATTGCACGAAAGATCGCCCCGGATAGCATCATCACAACCCTACTCGGGCTGCCAATTCATTATATCATTTTTATCGCCGTAGAACCACAGGATCGTCTACAAAGTGCAACATCATACCACACGCCACGAATGCCGGTAGACTTTGTGCTACAGTCCCAACATTCATTACGTAATTGAAGCACCAATGTTATTTCTGGAACCAACTTCAACTATGGTAAAGTCTCCAAAAAAGTCTTTGGCAAACTCGTTTACATCCCGCAGAGTCACAGAATCGTAAATGGAACTATAATTTCTTATATAATCCACTCCAAGCCCACGCAACTGCAGCTGCACCAATTCCGCAGCAACAGAAGAACGCTTTAAAAAGGCAAACACAAAGGAGTTTATTAGATCTGCCTTCGCTATCTTGAAAGACTTCTCATCAAGACCTTTTTCTTTAACAGAGTTTATGGTCTTTAAAAGTGCCTTTACTCCCTCCTTTGCTGTAGTGCTGTCTGTAAACAGCGCACCTTGTAAAAGATCTGCTCCTCCCCCGTGCCGCAGGGAGCTAGATACATTATAAGTAATACCCATCCGCTGCCTCAGCTCCTGCATAAGCACTGAGCTCAATCCTATACCTCCCAGCGCATTGTTCAGAACCTCCGCTACATGGTATTTGGGGTCTTTATATGATACACCCTTAGTCGCAAAAACTATTACACTCTGCGGCGCAGAATACTTGACGTACCCACGCAAACCTAACTTAGGATGAGCGCTTTGGATTTCTTTGGTATTCTGACCACGTGGAATTCCCGCAAAAGACCTATCAAGAATATCTGATAGCACTTCCTTGCTCACATTACCCGTAACTCCTATCACCATTTTGTCTAAGTCAAAGTTCTCTCTCCGGTAGCTTTCGACATCTTCCAGCATGATGCTCTCCACCGTAGGTATAGTACCTTGCACGGGATAAGCATGCGGATCATCTCCAAACATGATCTTGTCAAGCATCTCAGACGCCAGAACAGTTGGTTCCATCGCGCTACCGCGGATGTCGGCCTTTTGCTTTTCTTTTTCTACGTTGAATACGGCTTCATCAATAGATGCATAAATCAAACTACTGCCAACGGCAGATAGAGCAAAATCCAGATTCTCTGCAAGAGTCTTGATGCTAACGTATATGTTGTCCCCATCAGCATAAACATCCAGGGTTACTCCTCTTCCCTGTAGCTTTTTAGCAATACTCTCACCATCTTTTGCCACAGTACCACGGGCAATCACAGATGAAACAAGCGCCGCTAACCCCTTCTTGCTTACTGGATCATATAGCGAGCCAGAGTTTTTAAACGCCATAGTAACGGCAACCATAGGCAGCGTGTCCTCTTGGATATGCCAATACTTGTTGCCTTGACTAGTAACAACATCCTGCACGTTTACATCCAAGCCCCTTGCAAAGCAATGTGACCCTGTGGACAGGATGACTACAAAAAATAAAACCCTTAACAATGCGCTTTTATTCATGTTACCCCTCCATGCTTGCGTTCACACTTGCGTTTTCATCACCGTGCTCCTGAGCACCCGCGTTGGCGGTATGCACGTCTTTATGTGTGAGATGCGCCTCCACTGTGGCTCCAACAAATGTCTCCCGCAGTGCATCGTTTATATCATCTACTGAAAGGCTTTTGATTATCTCTATCATCTGCTCCGGTGGCGTAGGTTGGACACCCGCAGCAAGCATCCCTGCATAAACCCATGCCCGACTATCCATACCGTCCAGGCTATATATGAAACTTGCGGCGTTCCTGTACTTTGCACTCTCTACCAACTCCTCTGTCACACCTGATTCTACCAACTCAGCTATTATTTGCTTCGCTTCTTTACTGATATCTTCAGGCGTAATACCTGACTTTGGCATCATTTCAATGGCAACAATGCCACTGCTTTTTTCTCGATCGCTATATGATGTGTCCACACGGGTGGCAATCGACCTTTTACTCACAAGTTCATGGTGAAGTACACCGAATTCACTTCCCGCAACAATCTCCGAAGCTATTCCCATCGCAGCTCTTTTCTTTGGATCGGTCGTAGTAACAATGCTTGGCGCCTTGTAGAGCATTGCAACAACGGGATCCGCTATGTCGGGATGCTGCATCCTCACAATTACGTCACTTCTGTGTGGCGGCTCCGCCTTGGTTAAAAATGTCCTTTCTGGAGCTGAATGCCTATTCTCGATAGACCCGTAATAGCTCTTAGCCAGCTTAACAACATCATTAAAGTTAACATCACCTACCACAAGCAGAATGGCATTGTTGGGATTGTAATACTTGTGATAAAAAGCATCTACAGAGTCCCTACCGTAGTTCGCCATTTCGTGCTCCCACCCTATTACTGGAGTACCATACCCATTCCTATAGAATATGTTATACACCTCCTCGAATATGAGACCCTTTATGGAGCTCTCTACGCGCATATTTCTCTCTTCGCGCACTACGTTACGTTCCCGCTCTATATGCCTATCTGTCAACAACAAGGAGTGCATCCTATCCGCTTCCATCTCCATAACTAAGGGGAGATGACGTTTGTTTATAAGCTCATAATACGCAGTATAAGGAGTAGACGTTGCGGCGTTGAGCTCTCCACCAAGCTTGCTCACAGTATCCACAAAGTCAGGAAACTTCTTAGTGCCAGAAAACATGAGATGTTCAAAAAAGTGTGCGATCCCCGACAGCCCCGGAGGATCATCCATCCCTCCAACCTTGTATATTAGCATATGCATGACCACAGGCAGTCGCTTATCCTGCATTACGTAGACTTGCATACCGTTCTTTAACTTGGTAGAGTGCAGCTTCTGTAATTCTCCTGCGTCAGCTATGCCTGCGAGGAGCACGAAAAACAGAAAATAGGCTGAAAAAAACACCTTCATCGCTTCAATCCAAAAGTAAGTTACAACCTTTCCTAAAACCTACCGTAGAAAGTATTTCAGTTATGTTAATTGCAGGAGCATTCATACACCTCGTTTTTCTTCGCGTTTTTCCAAGCATGCTTTCGCTTCTATCCATAGAAACGCTACTACTCCCAACACTATGCAGGCGTCAGCTAAATTGAATGCGGGCCAGTGCAGTTCCCCAATGTGCAGGTCTATGAAATCATACACAGCTCCGAATCTTACGCGATCGAGAAAGTTGCCTATGGCCCCACTGTCAAGAACACTAAGCCATACGACCTTACTTGTGCCCTGAGCTCGTATCAACATCACTATAAGCATCAGTATGATAACCATGGTTATGCACATGAAAGTAACGTTACCGTTCTCCATGTCGCTGAACATACCAAAACTTATTCCTGTATTCCAAAGCTGCACCACATTGCAGTACTCACAAACTACAAAGCTACCTTGTGATAAATAAACCTCAGATGCATACCACTTGCTAAACTGGTCAAGGGACAATACAGCTATCAGAACCAACACACTTATTACAGCCTTCTTCACGTCATAACCCATACATCACTAGCAGGAGGCGACATGATAGCACAAATCTCGTCATCTCAAAGTAGAATAAGCAACACTTTTAGCATGTATGTGTTGTAGTTAACGTCCGGAATTTCTGACTTCCTCAATGTCCTTTTTGATCTGTATCACAAGTTGCTCTACGCTATCGAATTTTCGTTCCGGTCTTACAAAGTCCACAAGCTCAATAGTGACTTTTTGGCCGTAAATTTCTTGATCAAAATCGAAGATGTGCATTTCAAGTATAGGGGCTTCTTCTGCAGAAAATGTTGGCCTAATCCCCACGTTAACAATTCCCTGTAGCCAAACATCTGCTTCTATCATAACCCTAGCACTATAAACCCCCAGTCTTGGCAAAATCGTGTGAGCCATACTGAGGTTCAGCGTTGGGAACCCGATAGACCTGCCACGGGAACTCCCTCTCATTACACTACCGCTGACGGAATGGCACCTGCCTAAAATTAGGCTAGCAGACCTCATATCACCATTTTCAACACATTCTCTAACAGCAGATGACGAATATACAATGCCACTATCATCCGTGAGCGGAGCAACAGACACAACCTCATAGCCGTAAACCTTAGCGCATTCATGCAGCGTACTGAGATTACCCTCACACCTTCGCCCAAAAACGCAATCTGTCCCGACCACCACATACTTCGACATGCAGCGTTTTACCAAGATGTCTTCTATGAAAGCCGTGGGCGACATTGCCGCAAACGACGGACAAAACTCAACTACATGTAGATATTCTATTCCGCAGTCTGCTATCAAATTGACTTTGCGCTCAAAGTCAATCAACAGAAATTGCTCCCTGTTCCTTACCACCGTAGCCGTATGTGGGGAAAAAGTAAGCACCGCAGACGCAAGATTATGCATCCTAGCCAAACGCACCACCTCCCTGAAGACATGCACATGCCCCTTGTGCACTCCATCAAAATTACCAAACGTGAGTACCACTTCTTTGGCGCCAGGACGCCCATAAAGCACTTCCATAAAAAACTTTACATACTACCGAAGCTATGCTAGCAAGCTCATATCTGAGTTAGCGGAAGGAGGGTGATATGCGAGATGTTCTCATATATACCAAGGTTTCCTGTCCATATTGTACTAGGGCCAAGGCTTTGTTCAACAAAAAAAGTATCCCCTTTAAGGAGATTGTGGTAGACAATCCTGCGACGCTCAATGAAATGGTAGAGCGTTCTGGGCGTAAGACCGTACCACAAATATTCATTGACGGAGAAAGCATAGGAGGCTGCGACGATCTGTACGCATTGTATGAGTCTGGACAACTTAAATTCTAGGCCCTCAGAATCCACGTAATGTAGCGGTAGGCAGCGCTAGCATAATGCTCCGCACATCTGCTTTTCATCTTATGCCGGCAGTGCGAGGCATTGCTCCATGAAACGCTTTCATGACCTCTCGTTCTCATTTCATCAAATTCATCCCCATGCCTAGCCTATAAATCATGCGGCTCTGGCCCATAAAACATTAATGTTCCCGCCACCAATGGCATTTAAGTAGGCAATCTACTGCAACAACAATCCTAAAACCCAGGTGGTTAGGGGTTTATCTGCGTAAAACTCTGTTAGAAAGCTGTTACGAGCATGGATTCTTACCATAGTGACCCGTACCTTAATGACGCATTCGCCCGGGGAGTCATGCAGTTAAGAAATAACAATAAACACTCCGGGGTTACAATAGTACGCATAGAGCATAGATTACTGCTGGAAGATTATGGCCGGCATCGACAAATAGTGATTCAGTACACAGTTACTATTTGAGTAAAACCGCTGTACGTGGCGTGCAATACTGACGCTGATTTGCTTTTTTAAGGATAACACATCTAGGCAGCCCCGCTAGATCATTAACGTAGCCACAAAAACACAAACCACCCCTAATAGCTGCAGCCCTTACCGCTACTTGATCTTCACCAATTTCAAGAATAGCCTTCCCATCGCTTTTTAAGCATCTTCGTAGCACCCTAAAAATTTGTAGATACTTTTCCATGCCACTGATTCCACCGTCTAGTGCCAGCATAGGTTCATGTAATCTCACTTCGGGTTGCAAACCTGGTATTTTGCTCCTTTTGATATAGGGAGGATTGCTGACTATGAGGTCAAATTTACCTACACAGCACTCCCAACCAGCATTGCGTAATTTTACTCTTCTCATCATGTTATGCCGAACCAGGTTTTTATATGCAACACGATAAGCCTTTGTGCTCTTTTCAAATGCCGCGCCAACGGCGTTTTTGTAGTATGACATTAATGCTATAATTATGCACCCAGAGCCAGTGCCCAAATCTGCTATGTTTATTCTCCGAGCTCGATTACTACACAGCTTTATTGCGGTAGATATGATAGTCTCCGTATCTTGCCTGGGATCCAGTACATCAGGACTAACGGTAAAGTCCAAACTCCAAAACTCCCTCTTACAGGTAATATGCGATATAGGCACACCCGCTAAGCGCTTTGCTATAACTTGAAAAAACTCCTTGGCCTTTTCTGAAGACACAACTAAATCCCGGCCAGTCAGTACTTCCAACTCACTAAGTCCTAAAACGTGACCAGCAATAAGCCGCGCATCGAGCATTGGCGTCACAACACCTACACGACTCAGAACTGAAGTCGCTTCACTCAGAAGTACCGCAAGTTTAGTCGCACACATACACGTAAATCATTAGAACCCCGTCCAGCATCTAGACTTGTAAAGTTTTATAGGTGGGGCTCTAGCAACTTACATTGTTACAACACCACACCGACTCCGTATATATACGAAAATATACAGTATTTAAGAGTATGAGTTATAAATACGGGGGGAAATGCCAATTTTTTGGAGACCTAGTGAACACCTCAACGCCATCTTTAGTCACACCAAGAGAGTGCTCAAACTGCGCTGACAGCGAAAAGTCCCTTGTGGTCACCGTCCATCCGTCGTTTTTATCAAGCACCGTATGGTGCTTACCCGCATTTATCATAGGCTCAACGGTAAAAAACATCCCCTCCTGAAGAATAACTTCATCCTCCGGATCATAGTAATGAACGACGTTAGGAGAAGCATGAAATTCCTTACCTATGCCATGGCCGCAGTAGTCCCTTACTATGGAGTACCCATATTTGCTTATTTCCTGCTCTATTGCTAACCCTATACTGTTCAGTTTTTCACCAGGTTTTATACACGAAATTGCCGCCCACATCGCTCTGTAGCTGGCCTCGCATACGCGCTTTGCCTTAATCGTGACACCATCCCCAACCCAATACATTCTGCTAGTATCACCATGCCAACCATCTAGGATTACAGTCACATCTATGTTGACTATGTCACCAGACTTTAATGCCACATCGTCTGGAATCCCATGGCATACAACAAAATTTTTTGAAGTGCATATAGACTTAGGGTATCCCCTGTAGCCCAGGGGCGCTGGTACCCCACCCGCCGATACTATAAAGTCGTGACATAAAATATCGAGCTCGTTAGTAGTTACCCCGGGCATAACATGCGGTGTTATGTAGTCTAAAACCTCAGCTGCTAATCTGCCAGCACGCCTCATCCCAACAAACCCCTGTTCGGAGTGTATGGTAATAGCACTACGTTCCACTAAACCCCCTAGATACCAAGAGCCATCCTGTTAGGATCCTCTATATATTGCTTAACACGAACCAAAAACGTAACTGCACCCTGACCATCAACTATCCTATGATCATAAGAAAGCGCAATGTACATCATCGGCCGGATCTCAATCTTACCATCTATCACTACAGGACGCTCCTGTATTGCGTGCATACCCAGAATACCAGACTGAGGAGGATTAATTATGGGAGTAGATAGCAGAGAGCCATAAACCCCGCCGTTCGTTATAGTAAACGTCGCGCCAGACATATCAGCTACAGAGAGCTTGCCGCTCCTTGCCTTCGTACTAAGCTCCACAAGAGTTTGCTCCATTTCCGCAAGCGTCATGGAGTCTGCCCTTCTTATCACGGGAACAACCAAGCCCTTGTCAGTACCGACCGCAACCCCTATGTTGCAGTAGTCCTTGTATACAATTTCATTTCCCGAAATCTCAGCATTGAGTACTGGAATCTCCTCAAGAGCAAGAACCACCGCTTTTATAAAGAACGACATGAACCCAAGCTTGACATCATACCGCTTTGTAAAAGCATCCTTGTACTTGGACCTTAGATCCATCACCCTGCTCATGTCCACCTCATTAAAGGTGCTGAGAGTTGCAGCTGTGTTCTGCGATTCTTTGAGCCGCGCCGCTATTACCTGGCGAATTTTACTCATCTTGACACGCCGCTCACCAACGATGTTCCCGTGACAATGCTCTAAGTCTCTAGCAGGCACCTTAGAAGCTTGGCTTGAACCTACATTAGCCGCGCAAACGCTACCCGTTGCCCTAGACGCAGGTGACGAGTGTAAACCCGCAACAAAGGACTCAACACTCGGTATCTCCGGCCCCTTGTTCAAAACATTAACACCGCCGCGTGTGTCCGCAACCTTATTTCCCTGATTCAAAGAGCTCGACACCGCTTCTCCTTGGGAAGGCTGCACCTTTTCTACAGGCTTTTCGGCAGCTTCTTGCCGTACCACAGTTGCCAGTACTTGCCCCTTGGTGATAGTCCCATCGTTGACGACTCTAATATCTCTGATCACACCCGAAACAGGCGACGAGATCTCAAGAGAGGTTTTATCAGTCTCAACAATAAAGAGCACCTCCTCGGCGCTTACAAAATCGCCAGCATTCTTCAAAACCCTAACGGGGGCCTCAAGTATAGACTCCCCACCGAGATTTTCAGCCTTGACCTCTACAGTGTCACCCATAACAAAAACTAGAACGACAGACGGAGATGTAATGTAATCCACAAAAGACCAAAATGTCAAACACAGATCGAATACTTAATAACTTAAGTGCTCACGCTATTATACCGTGTAGCTTGTGGCTATTTAGTTGAAACCCAAATACTTCGCTTTTCCACTCGTTTACTACGTCACCCAAAGGCTCCTTGGTGATACAGATCTTAGTGACACAGGTACTGCCTCACTCGCCTCGCACCGCTGCTATGGCACTATCAGCTTCAGTGCCGCGCAATGTAGCTCAATTTATCAATACCAACATACATGGAGCCTTGGGATGCTTACACTATGGGCCAAATATCCCACAAAAGTACTCTGCTATTTACGGAATCGTTTATCAAACATGTGAATCACGTCCGGAATTGCAGTACCAAATTCACATCCGGAGCAACCGGGATGCCTCACACGCAATAGTCCACGCTCCTAGGAGAGCATCTTCCCCGCATTAGAGCATGTAACAAAACTGATCCGAGACCGTTACGCAACGCCCCTGAATACTTCTTCCATGCAACTTAGCCGGCCAAGTACTAAAATTACGCACCTAATGACGACAAGTACTCTCGTGCCAACGCTACATAGTTCTCTGCAGATTCGCGCAGGTGCAGTATTTCTTCATCAGTTAGCATGCGCAACATCCTGGCTGGTCGGCCAGCCCACAGCTCCCCTGTTTTCACTACCTTGCCTTTAGTTAACAGCGAACCCGCAGCTAACATGCTTTCTCGCTCCATCACCGCACGATCCATAACTATCGACCCCATACCCACAAATGCGTAATCCATGATTGTACATGCATGCAATATGCAGCTGTGTCCTACGGTTACACACATACCTATTTCCGTACTGCCCTGCGCACGATCAGTATGAACGACAGTAAGGTCCTGTATATTCGTACTATCCCCAACCACAATTTTGTCCACGTCTCCTCTAAGTACAGCCCCGTACCATATGCTAGCGTCTTTCCCGACAGATACATCACCTACTAAACTCGCATTTTGGGCGACAAATGCTGTACTGTCTACAGATGGATATATACCTGCATAGCCAAACTGAGCACTTTTCACATTCACAGACTCACCCTCGAGTACCACAAGCAGGTATTGTGCCATCATACATAGTAACGCACCAGTACTACACCCTGTCAGAACCAAATAAATGGCACTTCTGTAACGTATTTACTCATGAATACAACAATTACTCCTTACAACATCTTCATGTAATCTCTTTACTCTGTATGGCTGCATACACCTCTCTGATGGTTCAGACTCAAGATTACAAATGCCGCGTACCGGGCTGCTCATTGGGTTAGATGTCCCGCAAGATCGCGTATCATGCACGGAACTATAGTTACAAAACAATACTGCGGAGACTACTGATCTCGCCGCACAGCCCCTATCACAACTATAGACACCTGTATACGGGTGCACAATTTATGCGCACCTTAAGGTCTACTACACTTCATCACAGCACTGCCGTAGCATATATCGCACTTATGGCAGTCCTGCGAGCAAAGCAACTCTACCAATTTCCGTGGCAGCCTTTAGACATCACTGCAGCAGCAAAGTTCAGATAACCGCTTTACAAAAACACGGTGTTCTCCATAGCACCACTGCTACGAGCACACATGCCTTCGATATGCAATACGTTTCAGAAATCGTAATAGCGCTAAGTAAAAAACATCCCATGAAATACCCATCCGTGGGCTATATTTCGTGCTAAGACTCTTTATTAAGGGACGGCAGCAGATTTTTGCACCACACAATGTGCCCTATAACACACTCAACTTCTGCGGTGTTTAACACTACATGAAAGTCGCCCTGCCTAAACAAACATCGTTACCATATAGCTACATATTTCAATGGTGCCATCATTGCCAACATAGTAATACCGCCATTGCCGAAGCGTGCTACTTATGCTAAAAGGCTGCTGTTGTTCATGTTCTACGAACCAAGTTGAGCTATGGGTTAGTGACAACAGTGCCCAAGAGCTTTTTTGATACTAATCGTGCATGGTACCAGTATGATTGCCCCGTTTCGTTTTTCCAGAGCAGTAATGCGTTTCAGTTTGCAGCTTTTTGCACTCTGGGTCTTCGCTTACGCTTCGGTGTATCCCTTAAGTTCTCATGCCTCTGTCCATACCAAGGCACCCCATGCCGTGGTGTTTGAGTATGGCTCCAACACAATACTGTTTGAACGGAACATAGACACCCCAACCCATACAGCATCAATGAGCAAGCTGATGACGTTGTACATAGTTTTTAGGCACTTGCAAGCAGGGACCATAAGCCTGGGGGACACTTTTCAAGTCAGCAAAACCGCACATAGTGCCGGGACTCCATCAGCGTTTCTCCGGGCAGGACAATATGTAACCGTAAAGGACTTGATCAGAGGGGCTGCTGTAGTATCTGGAAACGATGCATGCATTACCTTGGCCGAAGGTTTGTATATTTCGCAGGAACAATTTGTCGAGGAGATGAATAAGGTGGCCAAAGCGTTGGACCTTAAAAACAGTAGCTTCGTGAATGTTACCGGCTGGCCCGGAGGGAATAAAATGTCAGTGAGGGATATGCTGACTCTCGCCAATAGGATACTGCACGACTTCCCCGAATACTACAGCATTTTCGGAGAGAAGCAATTTTCCTACAATGGCATTGTCCAGAAAAGCTACAATACGTTACTGAATTATAACAACGTAGAGGTTGATGGCATTAAGACCGGGCACACAAAAGACTGGGGTTATGGCATTATAGCTTCGGCGGTTAAGGATGGACGCCGAGTAGTAGTAGTGGTCAATGGCTTACAAACAGAAACAGAGCGTGCATACGAAGTTAAAAAGCTTATTTCGTATGCCTTTAACCGCTTTGGCACTAAAACCGTGTTCGAGGCAGGTAGCATAGTGGGAGAAGTACCGGTAAGCCACAGACGCGGAGTTACATTACCTGTATACGTTTCTGAAGACGTAGTGGCAACTTACCCAAAAAGCATGGAACATAACATTAAGGCATTCATTTCAGCTCAAGAGGACGTAAGCGCGCCTATAGAAAAGGGACAAAGAGTTGGAACACTTACAATTAGAGTGAGAAATACCCTGGAGTACAAATTCCCCGTGTACGCCTCAAAGTCAATCTACCCGCGTTGTAGGATTTGCCACTATGTGAAATCGTTGTTTCACAAAAAGTTCGGTAAGTAGTCTTCACGGAAGCTCTGGAAACCGTAGCGGGATTTACGGCAAAGCCCTTGCCGGATCGTCCAGGTTCCTAAGTAGGATCTCAACCAGTTTGCTCTCACTAAACATTTGGGGTATGTGGTCATTCACAAGCTTGCCTCTCACATATAACGCATAATAAGGGACACTGCCTGCTCCCATCGTACTCAAGTATTTGGCTATCTCTGCATCCATACTTGTCCAATCGGCCTTCACGTACGTAACGCCTCTAGAACGCAGCACCTCCTGAACACCGGGTGAGGCTATTATCAGCTCATTAGCCTTACACGTGAGGCACCATTCCGCGCCTACAGACACAAAAACAGTAGCTCCGCTGTCCAGAAGCTTTTGCAGTTTATCTATAGTAAAGTCGGCAACAATGACCTGCCTTTGCCCGTGCATTGCCCCGCCATCGTAGATGCCTCCAATACAATAGGAAGATATGAGTACAAATGTGGCTGTCAACATAAGCGACACAGCACCCATAGCTGACCCAGATTTAAATACCAACCTTAGGACCCACACAAATAGCACCAGTCCTACAACAGAGCAAACTGCCGGAAATACAACCCCAGAGCCCTTCTGGCTAACTAAAACATGCAGAAGCCATGCCGACGTTAGGTACATCGGGAACGCCAAAAACTGTTTCAAATGTTCCATCCATGTCCCAGACTTAGGCAACAGAGCCTTTGCTCCTGGAATGAAGGAAAATGCCAGGTACGGAAAGACCATACCTAGACCAATGAATTGGAAAATCAAAATCGAAGTAAATCCTGGCTGCAGGATAGAAAAGCTAATCGCAGATACCATGAACGGCGCAGCGCACGGCGTGCCCAAAAGCGCAGACAGAACCCCTGCCAAGAAGCTACCTAGATTGCGTGACCCATTGTAACCAACCATGGGCATCTTAGTAGAAATCTCATACCATCCCGAAAACGATAGACCGACGAGAAACGTAACATTCATCAACACAGCAACCAGTGTGGGCGATTGCAGCTGAAACCCCCATCCCAAAAGCCTTCCCGTTGCACGAAACAACAATAGCGCACACGCCAGACCCAGCATGCCGACGAGTACCCCAGCAGTGTATGATGCACAGTCTTGAAGCGCGCCGCTATCTCCCTCCGCTCTGCGTTTGAGAACAGAAACAACTTTCAGGGAAAGAATGGGAAAAACGCACGGCATGAAGTTGAGAATTATCCCACCTATAAACGACAACGCAAGTGCGTTAAAAAGCGCCACATCCATGACTACACAACCCCTGTTTCACCCTTTCTCCCTGCGTAACCGGCTATAAGCCTTATAAGATCTCGATCTATCCCTTCTGGAATTGCAGCCCTACCCACAATGTAGGCATATAATAGGCCATCATCAAGTTCTGTAATCTCCTCATATCTGGCAAGCTGCTCCTCGCTCAGAAGGTGCAGATGCCGTTGGGCGAAACTACCAAGAAGTATATCCATTTCCTTACAGCCTCGGTGAACACTGCGGTACAATAATCTACTTCTTCGCCGGGTATCTAGGTCTCTCACTAATCAGAACTCCGCAAGCCAACCCAAGCCACTACCCAGAAACTTTATACGGCACAATAGTGTTGTCAAGGATATAAATATGGTATAACATGCTCCTGGTTTTCGAGCTTGTTGAGTGGCCTTATGTTGTCCTTAGCGCGGGCTGTCGGCGCTTTTCAGGAGGGTTCATTTTACGTGGCCTCTTTTCTACTCGTGCTCTCGGTAGTAGTGTTTGTTCATGAGTACGGTCACTATTCCGTTGCAAAGCTTTGTAAGGTAAAAATCGAGACTTTCTCTCTGGGATTCGGCCCTGAGCTTTTCGGTATCACTGATGGCTCTGGTACGCGCTGGAAGTTCAGCTTAGTGCCCGTAGGTGGGTACGTTAAGATGTTCGGTGATGTCATAGGAACAGATATCTCTGAGAGTGAGCGGCGCAACTCGCTCCATGAGAAACCACTGTGGCAGCGTTTTCTTATAGCCTTTGCCGGCCCTGCTGCGAACTTGTTGTTCTCACTTCTGGTGTTCTTTCTGCTCTTTAGCACTCGGGGTGTAATGAGCCCGCTACCAGTGGTTGGCAGTGTGTTAGAAGGCAGCACTGCGGCGCGCATAGGCATTGAAACTGGGGATAGGATCGTTACTATAAATGGACATGAGGTGACGTGGTTTGAGGAAATACGGCACTATATAGCAGGCAGTCAAGGCGATTATCTGACTATTGGCCTTTTGCGCAATGAAAGGCTACATCATCTGTCACTAGGTCCTGAAGAGTGGTCTGATGGGTCAAAAAAGCTAGGGATAACTGCGAGTGCATCGCCGGAAAATGCAAGAAGTAGGCGGTTGACGGTCATCAGTGCTGCGCGTGAGTCTTTCGGGTGTGTGTACAGGATTGTGAGGATAACACTGACGGCTGTAGTGCAGCTCATTACGGGCTCACGGAGTGTGGATGAGCTAGGCGGACCTGTGCGTATAGCTAAGCATTCTGGAGATGCCATCCGCAATAAAGAAGGGCTGAGGTTTGTTGGGCTAATTTCTGCAAACCTAGGAGTGATTAATTTACTGCCTTTGCCCATGCTGGATGGAGGGTATATGTTGCAGTATGTCCTGCAGTGGGTATTTAGACGCAAAACATTGGATCCAAGACATTGCAGCATAGTTATGGTAATAGGCTTTGTGCTCCTGGTATCTCTGATGGTTTTTGTCACCTTCAACGACGTCAAGAGCATTTTAAAATGAGACATATGAGATATTTTTTAGTTTTTGCCCTACTGGCCTTTATGTGCGCTACTGTTGTCACGGCACAGGCTGGGACGGTTGAAAGGTTACGAGTTGAGGGAACAAAGCGACTAGATGCTGCCACTGTGGAGTTCTATGCCAAGGTTACACTGCCTGGGGAGCTTGCTGCCACGGACGTTGATGCGGTTTTGAAGAATTTGTATGCCACGTCGCTTTTCAAAAAGGTGGATGTAACGGTCGTGGACGAAGAACTGGTGGTAACTGTGGAGGAGAATCCTATTGTTAGGAATATAATCCTAAAGGGCAACCATGTGTTCAGCGACAAAAACCTGGAAAATGACGTTCTCAAGCTGAAAAAGATGAGCGTTTACACTGAGGCAAAGTTGGAACGAGACCTGGCGAACCTCCATGCCCTTTACCAGAGTCGTGGACTGTTGGGAGTTAACGTTACACACGCTGTGGTTCCTGCGCCCCGTAACTATGTTGATATTATTATAAAGGTCGAAGAAGGCGCTACAACAAGGATAAAGAACATATTGTTCGTGGGAAATGACACATTTTCAGATGTGGAGTTGAAGAACGTGATAGCTTCGAAGGAACGGTCACTAACGGATATTTTTGGTTTCTTTGGGAACAGCACAAAGTTCTTTGCCGAGAGGCTAATGGTCGACCAATCGCTTTTGCGTGATTATTACACAAGTCGTGGGTACTTGGATTTTAAAGTGCGGTCAACTACTACAGAGGTAGGGTCAAATTTAGCTGAAGCAACAGTTATTTTTTCCTTGGAAGAGGGGAAAAAGTACCACTTTGGTACAGCAACCGTAACTATAGATGATGGTCCCATAACAAAGGAAGAGGAGGAACACAGACTCGCCAACATGATCTTAACTCGTGAAGGTGAGGTGTTTGACATGAGTCTGGTAGAAAGAACCGCTGCATTGCTAACTGCGTATCTGAACGAGCGTGGTAATCTCTTTGCTACCGTAAAAAACGATTACACTATCAAAGACGACGCAGTGAATGTTGCGTACAAGGTATCTCTCGGTCAGAGTGTATATGTACGTAGAATCAACATAGCGGGAAATACGCGGACTTTAGATGTAGTCCTGCGAAGAAAGTTAGGGATATCTGAAGGAGACGTCTATAGCACCTTTGCAATGAAGCAATCTAGGAAGAAGCTCATGAACCTAGATTTCTTCGAAACTGTGGATGTGAATACGCAGAAAATATCCGAAAGGTTAGTGGACCTCAATTTCACAGTGAAAGAGCGTGGAACAGGTTCGTTTGACATAGGAGCTGGGTTTTCTCCTGCAAGCGGATTAGTAGGAAAAGTAAGCATAAAAGAACGTAACCTGATGGGCACAGGAAAAGTGGTGGCGTTTGATTTGATGAGGTCGCTTACTGGAATGTCGAGCACGCTGGACTTGGTTACGCCAGACATATTCGATAGTGAGGTCTCGTTCGGCATAGGCTCTTTTTACTCAAGGCAAGGTAGTGCTCCGGCGAAAAGTCTTGGGGGGTTATTCCCTTCTGACAGCCCTTTTAGCAGCACAAACGCAGGTTTTTCTGCCAGATTGTCATGTAGTCTTACTGATAGCGTAGCTGCGTCACTGCAGTATTATTACAAGTACCACAGTATACACAACGTTGGTAACTCTGCGTCCAAGTACATAAAAGAGCAGGAGGGTGTACATTTCGATTCGTCGGTGGGATATTCACTGTTATATAGTAGTATAGACAATCCTTATAAGCCCAAACGCGGAACTATGATCCGTATGAGTCAGTCTGTATCTGGAGTGGGCGGCAACTTGCACTATGTGAAAACTGAGGTATCCAGTGCGCATGTGTATCATGTCCTGCGGCGGTTTCATGACGAGATAACGCTTAAGGTCAAGCCTTCGTTCGGGTACGTGTTTGCTTATGCTGGTGAACACGTTAAGATTGGACAAAGGTTTTTCATGGGAAACAGTGAAATAAGGGGGTTTTCGTCTTCTGGTATAGGGCCGCGAGATATAAAGACCGGTGAGGCGTTGGGAGGAAAGCTGTACTACGGAGCCGTTACACAGTTGGACTTTCCTATAGGATTGCCAGACAACTTGGGGGTCAGAGGTTCGTTGTTCCTTGATATAGCAAGTCTCTCTGGTCTTGATTACAAGGAAGTGGAGGGATTTAGGACTAGTGATTTGCCCAGAGTGTCGGTGGGGTTTGGTTTTTCTTGGCAATCACCTTTCGGGCCTATAAGAGTCGACTTCGGATTTCCTATCGTGGCTGAGAAGTTCGATTCCAAGGATATGCTGAGAATTTCAACAGACGCGGGGTTATGATTATGGTTAGGTTTAGGCTGGTTACACTGCTATTTGTTCTGCTAGCATGTGTTGGACATGGCGTTGCTCAAGCTGCGACAATAGAAACTGAACGGGTCGGAGTGCTTTATGTGGATTCAGACAGAATATTGGGCGAGGCTCTCGTTGCCAAAGACATCCGAGCACAGATTGATCGCCGGCGGACAGAGCTGCAAGGAACATTCTCGCGGCGTAGCGAGAAGTTGCATCAGGAGGAAGAGGAGCTTATAAAGCAGAAAGGTATATTGAGCTCTGATGCTTTTGAAGCAAAAGTGATGGAATTCAGGCAATCTGTAGACACTATGAACCGTGATGTGGAGACTAAGATGGCAGAATTGGAAGCTATGTACAGTAATGCTATCGGGCAGGTGTATGAAAAGATACAGCAAATATCCAAACAGGTCGCGGATAGCGAAGGGGCAGCAATGGTGTTATTTATGACCCGTGGGCAAGTTCCTTTTGTAGTCAGCAGCGTAGACATTACGGAGAAGATTTTGGAAATACTGAACAAAGACTTGTCTCGAGTTAGCTTGGGAGATTGATAGAAGTACATAATGATGAAGCTAGATCACAAACAAGTTATGCGGGCTTTGCCGCACTCTTATCCGTTTCTACTTGTGGATAGAGTGTTGGATTGCAGCCCTGGTAAGCATATAACTGCCGTAAAGAATGTTACATGTAATGAGCCTTTTTTTATGGGTCATTTTCCTAGCAACCCAGTTATGCCGGGGGTGCTGATTGTGGAGGCTTTAGCGCAGGCTTCTATGCTGTGCGTTGTTTGTGATGATTCTGGTGTAAATATCCATCCTGATAAGTCTGTCTTTTTCATGTCTATTGATTCTGCGAAATTTCGCAAGGTTGTGGTCCCTGGTGATGTCCTGGTATTAAAATCAAGCTTAAGTCATAGACGCGGGCAGAGTTGTAGGTTCGAATGCAATGCGTATGTGGAAGACGTACTGGTATCTGAGGCACAGATATTAGCAATGATTAATTAAATAGTGTGGTTGTGGTGGTTAGTAATAATACAGGGACTAAAGTTGCTCTGTTGTCTGTGACAGACAAGAAGAGAATCGTGGAAGTGGCGCGTTTCCTGGTGGGAAACGGATATAGCATATTGGCCACAAAAAATACACACAAGCTTTTGATGGACGCCAAGGTGGCGTCGGTAGAGGTGTCAGATTATACGGGGCACGATGAAATAATGGATGGCCGCGTAAAGACTCTACATCCTAAAATCTTTGCTGGCATATTAAGTAACAGAACTTCACATGCGAAAGAAGCACAGAAGTGGAACATTGATGAAATAGACATCGTGGTGGTAAATCTTTACCCATTCAGTGAGTTTTGCAAGAGGTCTGCGGCGAAGGAGCAAGACATAGTGGAGCAGATCGATATAGGGGGTGTTGCTCTGATGCGTGCTGGGGCTAAGAACTATGCTCATGTGACAGTTGTACCCGGAGTGCAGGACTACGATAGTTTGTTCGAAGAGATCACAAATAACAGCGGCGTTACGACAATAGAGTATCGGAAAAAGATGGCTGCGAGGGCTTTCGCATTAACCGCCTCATATGATGCTCAAATACATGGTTGGCTTAGTGTAGATACAGAGCTGTTCCCCGATAGGATTGTGCTGTGTGGAAGCAAGGTACAAGATCTACGAATTGGTGAAAACCCTCATCAGCAGGCCGCTCTCTATAATATCGGACATAGGCCTATGCCTATAGAGCAATTGCATGGAAAGGCGCTGAGCTATAATAATATCGTTGATATAGAAGCCTCGATGAAGATAGTGGCTGAGTTTAGTATGCCCGCTGTGTCAGTGATAAAGCACAGCAATCCTTGCGGAGCTGCTATTTCGGATGATATAGGGTGTGCCTATGACAAGGCTATATCATGTGATCTACGAAGCAGTTTTGGCGGCATAATTGCATTCAATAGGAATATGACTATTGATATAGCAAGGAAGATAATGGGAATCTTCGTCGAAGCTGTGGTAGCGCCAGGATTTGATGATGGCGTTATCGAGACGCTAACAGCAAAAAAGAACCTTCGCATAATAAAGTCCATTCCATATGAGGGTACGCAGCTAATTTACAAAAGTACGTTGTGTAGCAGCCTGTTAGTTCAGGAACGTGACAGTGTAGCCGTGGAGATTGGAGACTTTGACTTGGTAACAGAGGCGGCTGCCACGCCTGAGGCATTAGAAGACTTAATGTTTGCGTGGAAGGTGTGTAAACATGTTAAGTCCAATGCTGTTGTCATCGCTCGTGATGGCCGCGCTATAGGAGTTGGAGCTGGGCAGATGAGTCGTGTTGACAGTGTAGAAATTGCTATTAGGAAAGCAGGCAACTGCGCAAATGCGGTGTTGTCATCAGATGCGTTCTTCCCGTTCGCAGACAGCATACAGCATGCCGTTTCTGCAGGAATCTCTGCAATAGTGCAGCCTGGAGGGTCGGTTCGTGACAAAGAAGTAATCGAAGCGGCAAATTTAAGCAGCGTGCCAATGTACTTTACCGGTTTGCGGAGCTTCTGCCACTAGTCGCACTCCAACGTCAGGACAGATGCGTTTGCTAGGCAGTAACGTGTTAGCAGCTTTTTGTTTTCACGAGGGCATCCCGTGTATACAGGAACATGGAATGTATAGACAGAATGGCTGCTACGCAAAGGAATGCTTCCCCTACACGTTCCACAAGTTCACCATACAAAACAACTCGTACAATGGAGAGAATTTGGGTGGACATTGCATTGTTAAGGAACAATAGCGTAGTGGATATTATTTGAGTTACTGTTTCGTCATCCAAAATCAACAATGCGGTTGCAATCATTTGAGTGACCGTTTTCAGCTTCCCCATTTCACTTACAGGAATGCTGATTTGTGCTGCCATAAGAAACTCTCTCATGCAAGACACAAGAATTTCCCTGCATACTATAACGATAACGAATATGACTGACACGCCGGATATCCTATCCGCGTGTACGAGCATCACTAGCGTTGAAATTACTATCAGCTTGTCGGCAGCCGGGTCAAAAACCCTTCCAAATCTGGACTGTACGCCCCACCTGCGAGCAAGATATCCGTCAAAGAAATCAGTAATGCACGCAAAAATGAATATAAGAAACGTCACAAAGTGCGCACACGTGCAGTTAATGTAGAAGCTCGCCACAACTGCTGGTATTGCAAAAACCCTAAGTACAGTCAATAAGTTGGGAAGAATTTTCCTCAAGACGCTACCTTACAAAACACACAGCGCATTTTTCTATCAGGCTACACAATCGTACAGAAACTAAAACGGCAACCACGCAGCACGTATTGCAACCCTGAGTTTGTATACCCACTTAAAACAAGGAAGATATCCAACACCACACTCACAAAACTAGTCACACACATTGCAAAGCTCCACCAGAGCACAGCCTCCAGAGGTAATGCAGATGCCACGCTATGCGCGGCGTGAAGACGCAAAACCATGAATCCCATAGTACTACGCAAAGGCACACCGCACTATCCCGTGCTTCAGCACTGCAACAGCAGCTTAGAATCATATATACGGGTGTGTCAAGTTATAGCTCCATTATCCCCACACAAAATATACTTATCGAAAGATCTGCTTATTACAAACTGCAATTTTTGTCCTTACCGTTTGTGAAATCCTTTTTTGTTTACACATCATATTCGTTACCTGTACCATGAACGCTACTTACAGCGCGGCCTTATAGTGAATTATGGTTTCCGTTAACAGTGACAATAAAGAGTCATGCCGCTGGTGGCTTATAACAGGAGTGCATGCTTTGGGTATATCAGGCATCCTGTCTGTGCTGATAGTGTTCCTTAGAATTCCGTTCTTCAAGGCTCTAGTGACAGATCCGGACAGGATCTTTGATCTGTCTTTGGTAATACATGTGAATTTTTCCGTGTTGGTTTGGTTGTGCTCAATATCCTCGATACTGGTGAGTATGACTATCCAGAAAAAGACAAAATACTTCTGTCATTCGTGGGCAATTTCAGCAGTGGGCACCATACTGATGGGCTTATCTACAGTGAGTAGCCATGCCGTTCCAATAAAGAGCAACTACATTCCTGTGATCGATAACACCACTTTTTTCGCAGGGCTTACATTACTTTTTGCCGGAGTGGTGATCAACACCCTACCCCTGTTGCGCCGTGCTGATACCCTTACAGCTTCTCCAGTATCGGCAGGAGTCTATGGAATTTCGGCGATGCTTTCGGCTGTACTTGTATGTTTCATTTCCGCACATGCTACTACAGGACCCGGCATGGATCGCCTGTCGTTTTACGAACATGTGTTCTGGGGCGCTGGTCATTTGCTGCAGGGCGTATTTAGTCAAGCGTTTCTTGTTGTACTGCTTTTGGAGATGAAAAAGTGTAGATTCACTCACCCATATCTAATAAGCGCGGTGTTCGTGACCAATACGGCTTCCATAGTAATAGCATCTGCATCACATGTTGTTTACCCGTCAGATTTCGCCGCTCTGGCGGAATTTTTTACCTGGCACATGCGTATAGCTGAAGGCATAGTACCCTTGTATCTAGTGTTTTTTGCGCTTGGCAATATAAAGCTCCTTACACTGCGGAGCAATCGCTATTTGCTCTATGCAGCGGTAATGTTTACATACGGCGGCGTACTTGGCATTTTGAGTATGCACGGTACTGTTACCATCCCCGCGCACTATCACGGATGCGTAGTGGGTATGACTGCAGCTTTCATGGGGTTTGTATATGTAATGTTACCTCGTCTGGGCTATAGAAGCGTGCCGTTGGCCTGGAGAAATATACAGCTCGGGCTCTATACCGTGGGTCAGCTTTGTCATATTACTGGCCTTGAACTCTTGGGAGGGTACGGTGCATTGCGAAAAGTAACATACTTACCTGACACAGCATCAAAGATAGCGAAATACTGTTTTTCCTCCGGAGGCGCTTTGGCAATATTGGGGGGATTTCTTTTCGTCCTGCTTGTGCTCTCATGTATATATCGAGGACGTAAAATGGGCGGAGACATAGCCTGTACAGAAGAAGTTTAGCTTTATTGCACTTATGTTTTCCTCGGTGGGTACTGTCGGCTGCGGCATTCACTGCTGCACGCAGAGTAAGTCGCGCGGTATACAAATTGAGTGAGCAGTTAACCCTGGAGAATTTCTTCCTGTATTTCCCAGTGTTCAATACTCATTTGCGGACCTTTTTCTGTGAAAAACTATGCAGCCTCCCGCCCACACAAGCGCTAAAATATACCACGTCACTGCATATTCGAGATGGTCATTCCTGACCTTAAGCCCCAAATTAGGCACCACATGGGAAAAGGCAGCAGTTTCATCACCCCAAACAATGCAGCGCTCCAGTGAAATTTGAATGTGTTCCGACATGCGTTTTATGTCAAACCAAAACCACATGTTTTTACCAGGGTCGTTTGCCGCTACCCATTTTACCCTGCTATCTAGTTTACAATACATGGTGCCGTTAACGTACTCATTCTCTCGGTCACCGCGTAATTCAAACTCCTTATTACCACTGTGCGTACCTCTATTCACGAGGACGTGTCTACCATCAGACATTTCAAAAAGTTGGAGCAAATAATACCCCTTAACGCCCGCAAACACGTTAAAGTATTGACGTCTGTATGTTCCAAGAATTTTCACTTTCTTATATTCACGAGTTCGCAAGTGTTCTTTTGGCGCCAGAATTTCCACATTGGCACGCATTGCGCTGATTATCTGTAGCTTCTCCCTGAGACGAAAAACCTGCCATGTACCCAAAGCTAAAAGCATTACAAATGGCAGTACAACAATGCAAACTTTTCTCATGGTCTGAATCGATCGAATCTTTTAAACCATTGCACACATTAACAACATTGCCAAGCACGCGGCATTATAGTCCAACTTGTACCATAAGCACATAGTCCTTACAGGTCTCCAAGGCTTCGCTTCGCAGTGCTGGTGTTTCCTCATCAGATCAGTCTCGTCCTGAGCCACCGCCAGTTAGTATGAATATATCACGCAATGAAAGGGTGTCGTTTTCAGCTCGGGTATGCAGCACTGCATCTACAACACCTATTAAATATACCGTGCAACATGTGGTGTATTGTGCCCCGGTTTTATGTAGGCCATACGTATTACCAAGCGCACGAACATATCAATCTCTAAACTTGAAATTATGTCAAAAAAGGTATAAGATAACTCCTCAGGATTTAGCATGGTAGCGTCACGCATGAAGGAGGTTAATACTTATTTGAACTTTTACGCACTACAATGAACGCGGCTTGAGGAGATTGGTTTCAGTTGGCCTATGGGTGAAGCAAGTTTCAGGATGCACGTTGGAATAATGCGCAAGAGGTTGATACTGGCAGTTACTGCCTGCTTGCTCAGCATTGTTTTATCCTGTTCTCTGCATGCATCCGATGTAGAGGATCTCAGGCGCTCTTTCGTTAAAGACGTCGAGAATATGAAGAAGGTTACTTATACTCGGCAAGACTTTCGGGAGTATATAACTAAATGCAACGCAAAAGGCATCGCGCCAAACTTTGGAAAGGAGTTTGGGAGCAATTTCCACGGGGCGGACTTCAGTGAGCTGGACATGCGTGGCGCCGTATTTGAAGGCGTGAATCTCGCGCATGCGAATTTCAGACATAGCAATATATCCAACACAACGTTCGCAAACTCCGACATGCGTGGAGCAGACTTTTCAAACACTGACTTGAATAAATCTCGCTTCGAAAATGTGGATTTGAAGTTTGCAACTTTGGCGCTTGCAGATCTTAGCGGGGTTAAAATCACATCCTCGGACATAAGCAGTGCGTCATTTGTAGGTTCTGATATGCAGATGCTGCATCTTAAAAATGTTACGGGATCTAATGCTACATTTGCTAGTGCGGAATTAGCATCCGCATCAATAACACAATCCTCCTTACAAGGCGCAAATTTTAAGGATGCCGAGGCCGTAAACATACTAATTCGGGATAGCGACCTACGTAAAGCCAACTTTTTTGGAGCAAACCTGAGCAATGCACGGGTGCATCAGTCTTCTCTGCAGCATGCCGTTATGTATGGCGCAACTCTGGACTTTGCCGATTTGACCGGTAGCGATTTGAGCTTCGCGAATCTAGAGATAGCAAGTATTCACTCCGCTAGCATGTATAAGGCCGACTTGCACAATGTTAATATGTACGCCGCTGATCTTTACCACACAGATCTTCGAAGCGTTAATCTTGACAACGCGCTACTAGAAAACACCGTGGTGGTAGGGGTAAACTTGAGCAATGCCACGCTTCGGCAGTCTGTGCTAAACGGCGCTACGATATCAGAATCCATGTTGCAGGAATCCGATATGCGAGAAGTGACGCTAAACTCTGGGCAGATTACGCACAGTTCGCTACATTTGGCAGTACTTAATGACGCGGTTGTCCAAAATTCACACATATCAGACTCTAATATGAGTTTTTCATCATTGCGTAATGCCCATATCGAAGGAATAACCGCTGAAAACGTAGACCTAACAGCTGCACTGCTAAGTCATACCAGTGCGGCTAAGTCTGTGTTTAGCGGCTTGAAAGCCACCGGTACACTGTGGCATTCCGCACAGTTGCATGACCTAATCGTGTACAACAGCAACTTCAACAAAGCAAAGTTTCGAAACAGCACGTTCAAAAAGGTTAGCTTTTTCGGCAGCGACATGACCGAAGTGCACTTTGGAAAATCGGTATTTGATGGAACAAGTATACACGGCAATAAAATGGCGGAGGCCAAGTTCGGTAACTGTACGTTTAAAAACGCATTAGTGCTCAACAATGGCATTGCGTCTCCAGAAGGGGCAATTTCAAATATCAACGATCTCTACGCGTTGCTGGAAGGTGAAAACACGCGTAACAACGCGTTTGAGGTAAACTATTCTTATCTTGATTTGAGCGGAATCAGCCTACAGAATGTCAACTTTTCAAATTCAATATTCGCCGGAGTTAAATTTCTGAATGCGTATATGCGTGGAGTTAATTTTTCAGGTGCAAATCTGTCGTTCTCAGACTTTACAGACGCCGTGTTAGAGGACGTAACGTTTGCTAACGCAAATTTGGCTGGAGCCATAATCCCAAAACAAAAGAATAACCGTAGCACAAAGTAAAACGCTCATTCTTCCTTGCCCCAAACTTGAGTTAAGGACAGAGCACACCCAGAGTAGATTGTCCGGACAGATAGTACCTCTTTAGGAAGCAGTAGATCGCGTTACACCAGGACCACGCGTCACGCTACAAAGACCCCCGAATGGTGAGCTATGTCAAGAAACGTGAACCTATCTCTCGTTGCAAAAGCAATGTTCGCTATGCTGTTATACCGCTCAGCCGCCCATCCCATATGCTCAGGCATGCTGGGAGCACCCAAGTATTCTAGCGCATTTGTTAGACGCACTGAATCTAGAATTTTGGGTTCAATCATATCTGAAATTTCCGTCCATTTTGCGCATATTACGTCATTGAGGCACTCAGCCTTTTCCGCATTTATATACTTCTTCGATAACGTGTTACAAAACTCCTCAGCATAACGCCCACCGAAATGTTTTTGTATGTCACCTTCGCAAAGTAGCGTTGCATGCATCCGCGGCAGTGTTGAACATATGTTTCTTTGCAACTTTGCCATGCAGACGGTGGCCACCCCCACCCTTTCACCATGAAAGAAGCTGTAATTATCCAGAAGCTCTGTAGCACCCGCTACAATGTGCTCCCCTTGGCTCGCAGGCTGGCTACCACCAGCAATGAGCATACCTATACCAGAAAGAATCAGGGCTTGTATAAGCACTATAATGGCTTCTCTATCCCGATGCTTTAAACCCATATACATTTCCAACAGTGCGTTCTCGCTCACATCAGTAATGAGGAAAGGAAGCTCATCGTACGGAGTGCCTAGTAACAAATGCGCCATGAGCCAGTCAGCGCGGGCTGTAGACCTACAGATGAAATCCGCAAACCCACTGTTTATCATCCGCTGCGGGGCATTCGCCAAAACATCAACGTCTATGTATATGGCTTTTGGAAGACGTGCCACTAGGGATTTCTTTATGCCACTGTCCATAGTTATTGACGCCGTGGGAGACGCATACCCATTCATAGAAGGCGCTGTGGGGAACGATATGTATTCCTTATTGTCCACGTAAGCTGCGTATTTACATATGTCGTTAATGGAACCACTTCCTAGCGCGATTATTAGGTCCGCACATTTAGATTTCTCTCTTACGCTTCTGACCAGCTGTTCTGACGCGAAGTATTCGCCCTGAATAACGTAGTGCTCAAACCCTCGAAGCACTCTTGTATCAAGAAGCGCTGATGTATTCACATCCGCAACTATGAACCCTTTTTTCGCATATTCCGCAACAATGCCCGTAAGGTTTGATAGTACTCCAGCCCCTATGTGTATGGAATTTGCAACATACTCAGCAACTTCTGCATATCCTCCAGAGGAAATGTGAGGCAATGCCGCATTGAGAAACTGAGTTGACATAACGGTACCTTGGAATGGCGCCCCAGTATACATCCGGCCAAAACGCATCGCAAACACGCATTGTGCCATTTTGCGCGTAGGATGCAATTTTTCGTGCAGTTTTTAGAATAAACAGACCCACACAGAATATGAGCTCTCACAGCACTTTGACAGTTGATACGGTAAAACATCGACGACTCGGTTGACTGCTTGCTTGTTCTGCGTGATACTGAGACCATGGTTCCGTAGTTTTGGTGTGGTTTGAGTCCGCTTGAGCAGTTTAAAGTAGTTAGGTTGCTTGAAGTCCAAATGCCCTTTGGGTTGGACGTTAGCTTCACTAACTGCGCACTTTTCATGATTCTTGCATCTCTGGGGTCGGCGGTCTTGCTGCTTTTCTCCTTGCGCCATAGGGTGGCTGTGTCTTACGGAAGCGGCCCGCGAGCCGCAGTAGAGATGATATATAACTTTGTTGCTGGTGCAATAGAGAGTAATGCTGGAGAGGTAGGCTTGCGGTATGTTCCCCTTGTGCTTACCACGTTTTTGTTCGTCTTGGCATGCAACCTTATTGGAATCGTACCTTTTGGCTTTACGGCCACTAGCCACGTGTCCGTGACGCTGGCACTGTCTATAGTGGTATGTGCAAGTGTAACAGTTGTTGGGTTTTCTCATCAGGGCTTACACTTCCTCAGGATTTTTCTCCCGGAGGGCACTCCTCTGTGGCTTGCGCCAATGATGGTGTTTATCAAGCTCTTCGCGTACTTGGCTCGTCCCGTCAGCTTGGCAATTCGTTTGGCCGCAAACATGATTGCTGGACACACAATAATCGCGGTTATAGCAGAGTTTGTGCTGAAAATGCACCCAGTTCTGTTCCCGCTACCGTTTGCATTCATAATGGTGCTAATAGCTTTTGAGATTTTCGTTGCAGTACTACAGGCGTATATCTTTACAGTTCTTACCACTGTATATTTGTCCGACGCCGTGTCTAAACATTAGGCGGTGGTCTTTCGTGGCCTAGTGCTAGAGTGTGCGAGATGGCTTTTACGCAATCTAGTTCGTGCTGTAATGCTGTTGTCCGTGCAAGGCAAGCCATTGTTTGCTCCTGCCTAATCCGGCGTTTGGCGTTTTAATTACCGATTGACTTAAGATGTCGAGCCTTTATAATCGTAGGATTGAAATTTGCACTGGTGGTGGTTATGGACTCTCTGAGGTTTGTGGCTGTTGGGTTGAGCGTCCTGGGTATGGTTGCGTCCGCTTTGGGTGTAGCTTCTGTTTTTTCGTCCATGCTTAATGGTATTGCTCGCAACCCTGAAACAGAAGATAAGTTGAAGAAATACGTTTACACTGGTGCTGCTTTAGTTGAAGCGATGGGGCTTTTCTCGTTCCTTTTAGCTTTGCTGTTGATATTCGTTGCCGGATAGCGTGTCATGGATGTTGTTCCGCAATTAGATTTTTCTCTCTACCCCTCTCAGGTTTTTTGGTTCGTGTGTGCGTTTTTGCTGCTGTATTCGGTGGTAAGGTGCTTTGCGGTCCCTAGGGTAGAGGCTGAGGTGCGAAGCAGAATGGTGTCACGTGCGGGTGCTGTGGATGCATCGTCTGCGGCTTGCGGGTTGGTAGCTGATATATTACAACGGTATCAAGAACTCCTTGATGGTGCGCAAGCTCGTGCTGAGCAGATGGTTCAAGTGAAAATGGAAGAGTTACGGGCGACTTGCGATGCTGCTATTGCTCTTTTGGACCATGAAGTCGACGAAATGCTGAAGGAGGTGGACTCCGCCTTGGAGGAGATGGCGAAAAAAGAGTTGAAAGACGTGCTCCTGCTTACCGAGGAAGTGGCATCGATGTATTATGCCAGGATCCGTGGTGACATGAGTAAGACTAAGATTGGCAGGCTGAAGAAGATAGTCGCTGGGTTGTACGGAGAGAAGTTATGATGAGTGCGCATTTGATAGTGGATCTGGCATTTTGCGTAGGTGTGGCTTTGGCTTTTAATCCGACTAGAAGGTTCGTGAAGAGGTTTATATCAAGTCGCACAAGCAAAGTGGAGGGTGAGGTGAAGGAAGCTACGACGCTGTCCGAGAAACTAACCGCTATGCTAGCAGATGTGACTACTCGAAAGGGAGAGGTGGATATAATGGTGGAAGGCATTCTGCAACATGCGGAAGACCGGTGTAAAGCTTTGGTTGAGCGCGGGCGGAAAGACCTGGAAACTATGCTTGGTGAACGCATAGATGCTGCCACTGGGAAAATCGAAGCCCGTATCGATGGTTTCGTCAGGACCTTACGTCTAGCCGCTGCGGAGACAGCTGCTAGTGCAACTGCTGAGCTGTTTCGGGAAGAACGTGACGCCAATGCTGATGGCGGGGAAATAACATCTTTAACAGACAGTGACGAGGGTTTGTCAAAAAAGCTGCATTAGTGCATTGCGGTCTTTCGGTGTGTAGCTGCGGGGCTGATTAATTAGGTACGTGTCTGTGGTTCTGTGGGGCTCCTTGCTACTGTTAGCGCCTTGCTTCCCGCTGTGGCTTTTGCTGCCTTCTGCTAAAGGTCTAATATTTTATGAATAATTTACGATAGGCAGCAACGCTGCGCTGGGTTTTCTATGGAAGTATATGCTTTGTGCATACCATAGAAACAATGAATGTGCTAACTACTCTGGTGCTTTTTAGCTCCTTGGATGCAATTTTTAGCGACGCTACAATTTCTACTCTTGCACGTTGTTTTTGGCACAAGAATCCGTGACCGCGCTAACTGCGCTCTGCATTATTCGCAAGATGTCACAATATATAATCTATGCTGCGCTATGATCCCCGCTTCTCGTGCGGTTATAATACTAAGGCAAAATTGACTTGCATATTTCGGGCCAAAACGGGCAACGCACCACACTTAACATGAGGCCATATTTCCCAGGTTTTCCTCAACTGGCACTGCGTCACGCCTCAACTTTCGTGATTAGCCAGCGTAAGAGGCGCTCAAGATTTCCGTGTACCCTGGGCGGTGTCCGATCACTGCTTCTGCGATAAAATGTGCGTGCCACAAGCATTACCGTGCCCACTGCCGCAGCGAACTCAGGTTTGCCACAATACTCTGGCTGCATTCCTTTCACGTGAAACGGGTACCCAACTCTTACGTGTCGTCCAAGCATTTCACCTGCGACTTCCTTGATGCCTGCCAATTTACTGCCCCCACCAGTTAGAACAACTTTACTGACGATATTTCTATGGTCATCCATTCTGCTTTTCACGAACTCAAAGATTTCCTCAACGCGTGGCCGTATTATGCACGCTATATCCGCCTTAGATACAAACTTAGATGCTCCGTCAATATCATCGACTTCCACTGAGTAGTTTTTATCTGCCGCCGAACATATCGCGCTACCGTGTAGTATTTTGATACGCTCTGCATCCTTAACGCTGGTACACAAACCATACGCAACATCTCTTGTGATATGAACGCCACCAAACGGAATGCTATCAGCCCTTTCAAACTTGCCCTTGTAGAAAAAGCCCATAGACGTGTAGTTGCCCCCGACATCCACAACCATAGTGCCAAGTTCCCTCTCATCCTCGGTGAGGCACGACAAGCCTGACACATATGGCTCAGCCACACAGCCACCCATAATCAGGTTATTACCCGTAATGCATTGTTCAACGTTTATAAGGGCTGGCTTGGATACCGTAACAACGTGCATATCAGCACAAAGTTTGCTGCCGTAAAGACCGGACAATTCTGACACATTACTGAGACTATCAAGATGATATGCCATCGGAACATTATGAATGACTATGTCATCACCCGAAAACCGGTCATAAGTCTTGAGTGTCACCCTCTTAATGTCCCGTTCTGATATCTCACGCACGTCCGACACGACATCATTGGACACATTAACAGACTTGATGCCGCACCCTGACACGCTAACGTATACCTGGCTTATTGTTTGTGCAGATACCTGCTCTGCCAGGTCAATCCCAGACAGGATTGCACACCCAGCATCATGTTTGTTAGTTATTGCACCGCCACTAATTCCGTTCGATGCTCTATATCCAACGCCGATAACCTCCGGGAATCCCTCGCTATTTATCCGAACCGCAAGACATGCGATCTTCGTGGACCCCATATCCAGAACCGCAAAGACACCCCTCTTTGGCTCAGTGATAACCGCAGAATGCAACAAAGACATGGTTCTCCTCCACGACGGGCCTCCTGGGCCTACGCCCCCGCAAATCTTATATGGTTATGGAAACATATCAAGTATTTTCACACTTGCACCAAATGCCCTTCATCTGAAAAAAACCAATCCGTAACACTGTTACCAGAGCTACCACTACCGGCACAATCTCTAGCCGGCCCAGAAGCATAATCGACACGAGAATCACCTTCGTGCTCGGCAGTAGTCCGCTCATATTGCCATTAGGACCAACTATGTTTCCTACTCCGATGCCAGTGTTAGAT
The DNA here is from genome assembly GCF_028204095.1 of Candidatus Anaplasma sp. TIGMIC. Classification (GTDB taxonomy): domain Bacteria; phylum Pseudomonadota; class Alphaproteobacteria; order Rickettsiales; family Anaplasmataceae; genus Anaplasma. Next base: position 2,956 of record NZ_JAQLOH010000009.1, on the reverse strand, counting down.
AATGTGCTTGATACCGCCGTAACGACAGTAGTTAAGTCGTAACCATACATTGATACTACAGCGCATCCAACACCTAGGACGAGCATATACAAGCATACAACATAACACGCCTCTTGGCGTATATCGCGTTTGATCGCGCTAATGTTTCTGACCATATACCCACCACCACGCACAATAGTCATGATATGCTCGTAGATGCCTGATATTATTACTTGGAGCCTGTAGATTTTTATGCCGCTGTTGGTAGACCCTGCACAGCCACCACATAATGTTAGTACCGTACCTAAAACCGCAACAAATGGCCAATTGCTGTAATCACAGTTGCTATATCCGGTAGACGTGCTGAGAGACACTATGGAAAATGCCGCGTACCGTAGTGTGCCAAAGTACCCTTCACCAGATGCAAAACAATGGCGCAGCACAGCCGCACTTATTAATGCACAAATTGTCACAAAACAACAATATACGAGGAACTGAGAGCTCCTAAATCTTCGGTACATAACGAGGTGTAAATATGCAACTAGCGGGCAGGACCCAAGAAGCATAAAAATCATGGCAATGATTTCTATCTTTACGCTCTGAAAATGTCTTACAGAGTCGTCGTAGTTCGAAAATCCTCCCGTAGATACAGTTGTTAACGCGTGGCATATCGCATCAAACACTGACATACCAGCAAACTTGTAAGATACACTGCACAGCACCGTGAGAGCTATGTACGCTGTGGTGACGTATAAGACCGTCTTGAAAACTCCAAACCTTAGCTTTCTGCCCACTGCCTCTACTGCGTATATCTCTCTAAGCCCGTCAATCTTCATGCTAGGCAACAGAAAGATTCCCACTGTAATAACACCGAGACCTCCCATAGAGTTAAGCATCGCACGCCACAACAATATGCCGGGAGATTTTTCAGTCAAATTAGTCATAACTGTCGCGCCAGTGGTAGTAAGACCAGACATCGCCTCGAATACAGAATCTACGTATGACAACCTGGAAGACTCTGCAAAATAAAATGGCAATGCAGCCAAACACACAAGTACAATCCATACCAAACACGTCAAGCACACTGCTTCAGGCCCCTGTACGGAACGTGGATTTTTTCCATTAGATACACAAAGAGCACCTACCATAGCTGAAGCCCATGCCGCAAACGCAAAAGCATGCCAATCACTGTGATTGTTCAAGATGTTTACTATCATGGGAACAAGAAGAAATCCCGCTAGCAACGCGGCAAACATGCCCACAAATGACGCTGTGGTAGCAATACAAATACCACTGCCCTTCGCTCGCTTCATATGATATTACACCATCCCAACCAATGCATAACATCAAGCTGTACTCGTAGGATGTATGCAATGCAAGAGCTTTCTCTACGTAATGTAATTATTGTAGTCCTAATTGTACAAGTACTGTCTTTTCTGTTAGAATCCGACCCGGGGAGAGATGGCTGAGTGGTCTAAAGCGCACGCCTGGAAAGTGTGTACACAGCAATGTGTCGGGGGTTCGAATCCCCCTCTTTCCGTTTTCTAGAGATATCCGTGGTATTTGAGTCCCGTGCCTTAGAGAAGCTGTGCAGTATTGTGCCTAACACACAATACGCTGTAGCAGTCTCTGGCGGTGTGGACAGTATTGTACTCATGCGACTCGTAGCCAAAGTACGTACATGTGGCTCGCCAGGAGTTCCCGTTGTGTTAACGGTCAATCACGGTTTTCGTCCTGAAGCAGAAAATGAGGTGTTGTTCGTTCGGGCCCAGGCTTCGCTGCTTGGTTTAGAATGTAAAATACTTAGCTGGAATAATCACACTCCAAAAAAAACACAAGAGGCGGCACGTGCTATCCGTTACCAATTGATTGAGGAGTGGTGTGTTGAAAACTCAATAAAATTTTTACTGACCGCACACAGCAAGAATGATCAGGCAGAAACGGTGTTGATGCGGCTTGAGCGCGGTAGCGGGATCGATGGGCTTGCAGGTATGAGAGAACGTTCACTACTTGGCTCCATCACTATACTCCGTCCTCTATTGGAGTTCACTCGCAAAGAAATACAAGATTACGCCCACCAAGAGCGACAGCCTTGGATCGAGGATAACAGCAACAAGAACCCAAAATACAAGCGGACTTTTTATCGGAGATTCATAAGCGAGGCTGGTAATCCTGACATCCTAATTAGCAGGCTTTGCGTAACATCGGAGCACATGAGAAGAGCCTTGCATTGCATGCTACACTACGTGCAAAGCGCTGTAGATGTCTGCTTGGAGTTTAGCCCCTGGGGCTGCGTCATCATAAAAACGCAAGAGCTTTTCAAGGTGCACGAGGAGGTTGCCCGCAGGTTATTACTCTTCATTCTCATGACAATGGGCAACAAAACCGTAAAACCTAGATATAAAAATTTCAGCGCTGCATTTGCAAAAATATGGAGTGACGAGGATTTTTCTCCTTTTACCATGCATGGCTGCAAGGTGCTGAAAAGTCAAGATGGGAATATTACTATTGTCAGGGAGGTTAGGCATATAGCTACAAAAACCTATGTGGTTATTCCGTCAACAATACACTGGGACGGCAGGTTTGAATTGGCATTCAGCAATGTAGTAGAAGAAGACTCTTGCCCTAAGTCAAGCATCGCAGGAGGAGTGCTCAAGGCGGAAGATATAACTCCTTGTGGTAAGTCTGAAAACGGGTCTGTTGTTTCTGATAGAGACATCACGTTATATGTGACCCCGTTGGGAACAAAGCCTCTGCCAGAATATATGAAACACCTATGCAGGGAGGTAGCTTGCGGGTTGCCTGTACTGGTCCAGGGCGATAAAGTTCTTGCTTACCCTATGCAAAACAATGATACTTATCGGATCCCTGGATTTAGCATCGCAAGGATTTTGCTTAGGGATAGAGTGGTTAGCCTAATTTGTACGCAGCTTGATCTGTAGGAGTCGCTCGCAGTGAACTTTAGAAGAGTGGTCGA
>NZ_JAQLOH010000034.1 GCF_028204095.1 Candidatus Anaplasma sp. TIGMIC | reverse complement strand
TACAAGCGGAGATTTGAGCACTGGTACCGGATTTACAATTCTATAACTTGTACCAGTTGTCTTTTCCGCTACATGATTGTGAAAAAAATAACATGGTAATATCAGCCGCGTAGCGGTGTGATTAGTTGGTGTAGTCTTTTGTAGCTTGTAAGGAGTTGGATAGCATACATAGCTGTTCTATGGTGAGGGACTCCGCCCTGGTATCAGGATTTATATTACATGCTGCAAGAACATCGCACCAGTGGTTGGTGAATGACCTTAGTGAATTACGGATTGTCTTTCTCTTACACTGAAATATCTTCTTTAAGAATTGAACAAAATACAGATAATCTACTGTGAATCTAGGAGTCTTAAGTGGAGTAATATCCACAACAGATGAATGCACTTTTGGAGCTGGTGTAAAGACTTCAGGTGGAAAATCCGCCACTTTTTTCACGTCACAAAACAGCTGAATAAGTATAGACAAAACTGCGTAGCACTTCTGACCTGGGTTAGCAGTAAGACGCTCTGCGACCTCTTTTTGGAACATAAGAACGAGCTTTTCAAAAGAATGTATGTGCTGTACCAGCTTCAGGAGAAGAATAACGGAGATGTTATACGGAAGATTCGATATCATTTTTGTGGGTTTATACGCTACCAGTGACTCTATGTCTGTGCATAGAATATCTTGGTACATGCACTCATACTCAGGGTATTCTTCCTCAAGAGACTTATGTACGTGTACAAGTCTTTTGTCCTTCTCTATTGCTGTAAGTTTGTGCACGCCTTTTTCTAGTATGGACCTTGTCATAACTCCGAGCCCAGGCCCTACCTCTATTACGTTACACCCTCTTAGACATCCTGCGTATGAAACTATTTGTTCTGCTATTGCACTATCGAGTATGAAGTTTTGTCCCAAAGATTTTCTTGCTCTATATCTTCCAGGGCCCACTAGCTTATCCGTTTGAATAATTCAGTCGATAGACAAATTTAACCATTTGACTTTTATTCTAACATATATATCATGTCTACTGCTAGCTATTATAGCGGTCGGCCGGCTTAGCTTCAACTGGATAGAGCTCCTGATTTGTAACCAGGTGGTTGTCGGTTCGAGTCCGACAGCCGGCTCTCTTTTTAACTCTTGTGGAGCGTATGTCCTTTCTTGTTGTCGCGAATTGGAAGGCTAATGGCGACCTTGGGTTAGCGAACGAGTTCCTTGACTCGTTGTGTTCCTACGTTACAGAATACGGTAGCGGCAAGGTAGAGGCCGTATTTTGTCCGCCTTTTGTTGCGATGCCTACTAGGTCGCAAGATTGCCCTATACGTCTCGGAGGGCAAGACTGCTTTCACGAAAGCGGTAAGGGGTGCACTGGTGAGATCACAGCAGGAATGCTGCACAGGTGTGGATGTGAGTATGTGATACTTGGTCACTCAGATAGGAGGCTCATGCTAGGCGAAGCAGATGGCGATATAAGGCGGAAATCTGAGTGTGCTATCAGCGCTGGTCTTAAGCCGATAATTTGTGTTGGGGAGACACTTGAAGAGAGGAAGGGAGGAGTATCCAGGGAGGTGCTTCTAAGACAGTGTCGTAGCTGTTTACCTATAGAAGGTGAATTTTTTGTGGCGTACGAGCCCATATGGGCGATAGGTGGGTCAGAGATACCTGATGTTGATTTAATTAGGGAATCTCTTGGTGTAATAAAGTCGTGTGATCCAGATCTAAAGGTCCTTTATGGCGGCTCTGTCAGCGACGGGAATATATGTGATTTGGTGGCTGGTATTAGTGATATTGCAGGGGTCCTGGTGGGAAGTGCGAGTCTATCCTCTAGTCGCTTTTGTAGCATGATGAGTAATTTAGAGAAATGCTTATAGGTCTTGTATGCTTAGGATGATAGTTACTGGGTTTGTAGCCTTGTGTAGCCTTTCCTTTATGTTTTTTAGTGATCTCGCACTTGCTTTTAGCCCAAAACAGCGTGACTTTGTACTGATAGGCACGGGATCTATGATGGGTGTATATTACTCCATAGGTGGAGGTGTATGTAAGTTTATTGTCGCTGACTACAATGAGGCATATCCCGTAAGGAAGCTGATTTGTTCTACAGCATCGACTTCTGGTAGCGTATATAACCTCAATTCTATGAGAAGGGGCACCATGGATGTTGGTGCTGCGCAATCGGATATAGGCTACTATGCGTACGTAGGTAAGGACGTTTACAAGAATGTTCCTCCGATGGAGAATTTAAGACTCTTGGCGTATTTGCACCGTGAATACTTGACCTTGGTGGTAAAACAGGATTCGGGAATAAAGACTGTTGATGACATAAAAGGAAAGAGGGTGAATATAGGTGCGCCTGGTACTGGTGTTCGTTCTGCGATGTTGAGTCTTATAAAGGCAAAAGGATGGACTACAGGTGATTTTCTCGTTACTTCCGATTTGAAATCTTCTGAGCAGGTGCAAGCGCTGTGCGATGGCAAAGTTGATGTGATATCTGATTTTGTAGGACACCCTAATGCGTCGATGCAAGAGGCGACTGCCACATGTAATGCTGTCGCTATATCACTGGATCCAGAATTGATTTTCGTACTGACCAAAAAGCACCCGTATTACCAAGAAGGGGTTATACCTGGTGGTACTTATGTGAACATACGGGATGATGTCCGTACTATTTCTGTCAGGGCTTCAATGTATGCTACGGCAGAGCTTTCAGATGAGATGGCTTATTTTGTTGTTAAATCGATAGCATCAAACTTGGTTAGATTTCGGGAGCTAAGTGGTGCGCTTAGGACTCTTACCCTTCCAGATCTTGTGGGTGGAGCATCAGACGATGTCCATAGCTTCGCTGTACCTCTTCATCCAGGTGCAGAGAAGTTCTTCAAAGATTCTGGTATTCTCTAGAATGAAAGTAACGTGAGCGATATTGTACTTGGTATCGAGACTAGTTGTGATGAAACAGCGGTAGCTGTTCTTACATCAGATAGCCAAGTTCTCGCTCATGAGGTGTTTTCTCAATCTGATCATTCAGCATTTGGTGGAGTTGTTCCTGAAATTGCTGCAAGGGCGCATTTTGAGGTATTGCCTGCTATAGTGCAGAATTCAATGAAAACTGCTGATTTAAGCTTTAGCGATCTGTCTTGTATTGCTGTGACTGCAGGTCCAGGTTTGGTTGGATCATTAATTGTTGGAGTCATGTTTGCAAAGGCAGTTGCATTCACCATGGAGAAGCCCATCATTCCCGTAAATCACTTGGAAGCTCATGCCCTTGTTGCAAGGATGCTTTATGATGTGAAGTTTCCATTTCTTGTTCTTATAATTTCAGGTGGACACTGCCAGTTTATGTTGGCACATGGTGTTGGGAATTATACAAAACTTGGGTGCACGATAGATGACTCTTTGGGCGAGGCTTTCGACAAAGTTTCACGCATGCTGGGTCTAAGCTACCCTGGAGGTCCAAGTGTAGAAGAAAAGGCGCTAAAAGGTGAGGGAAGTAAATATTTCTTTCCCAGAGCGCTAAATAAAAGGCCCGGTTGCGACTTTTCTTTTTCAGGTCTAAAAACGGCAGTGCGTACTGCTATTGAAAAGGCTGGTGCTTTGGATGAGCAGGTTGTCTGTGATATCTGTGCGTCATTTCAGGAATGCGTGGGGGAGATTTTATCTAGCAAAATTAAAAGGGCGGCGATAGCTGCGAGAGAGCTATGTAATGGAGATGTTAACACCTTGGTGGTTACAGGCGGTGTCGCATCAAATAATTTTCTTAGGAGCATAATAGCGTTGTGCGTAGAAGAAGTAGGGTTCAGCGTTGTTTTTCCTCCCCGTGAGCTATGCACCGACAACGGCATAATGGTTGCTTGGGCGGGGCTGGAGAACTTGCGCTTGGGAAAGAATATCTCGTATTCGCTTGAGTTTGCTCCTAGGGCGCGATGGCCTCTTGAATGTTTGCACCCCAAGCACGTTTAGCTTCCAGAACCGGAAAGCTCTTTATGACGCTTTAAGCTTTTATTCGTGACCATAACTGTTTTGGCCAGCATATCATGCCATGCCCTCTTTCTTTTATCGAAGTTAGACCATACCAGCCCGATACCGAGAGGGATGCCTGAAAGACTTGTGAACAGAAATCTCTTAGTTGCTTGCCAGAAGCTCATGTGTTCAAGTGAAACTTCATCAATAACTTTAAGTCCCATTAAAAACATACCGATTGTCGCCGCATATTTTACCCACATATACACGTAGTAAAAGTACACTACTATCATCTCTATTGCCTGTATTGTTATGGCTTTGAATAGGTATTGGTTTCTCAGTATTACCTCTTCTTTCTTCAGTGTGCCTCCCATCTTGTACTTCTCTACGGCTTTGAAAACTTCCTCATTTTTTGGCAAAACATACAGAAAGCCACCATGGATAACCTGCAATAGGACTGCTATCAGCAGAAGGTCAAGCAATGCTCCTACGCACCTTCTTGTACCAGATATATAATGCAGTTCTCCATCTTTGGTCTTTTTTGGCTTACCAAATGGATACAAAGCTAGGTTTGAAGCCCATGATAGCAACTTGTGTACACGTTCCTGCATATACAAAATTCCACTAGACAAAACTTTTACCGGCCCATTCTACTATAGGCATGCGTAAATTATGGAGGATTTTGTGATTTTTCAGCTAAATATAGTGGACTTAATCACGTACGTGCGCATAGGAGTTTACAAATGGGAAAAAGTTATAAAACAAAAGCTGTATGTGAGCATTGAATTACATTACACAAAAGAGGAATCCTATCTTGATTATGCAGCACTGCGTGAGAAAGTAGTAGGAAGACTGAGTGGTAAAGAATATGACCTTCTGGAAGAAGTTTTAGAGGACCTGATAGAGTTCATTGTTACAGAGTACTGCTCGGTGTGGAAGTGCGAAATAACAGCACGCAAGGCAATAGCATCATTTTTGTGCGCAGAGGAGATTTCTGCGACAGCTAAATGGAGTGCATAAACAGGGTTCTGCTGTACTTGACAAGCTATTGACGTGTGCTACAATCCAGCCATTCATATCTCCACAGTAGTAGTCATGACAGCTGCACGTAAGGTCAAAGTTTCTCTGGTTGGCGCTGGAAACATAGGTGGGTCGCTTGCCTATATGTTAGGTGCTGCTGGTGTCGCTCAGGAAATGGTCCTCATAGATGTTCTTGAAGGTGTTGCGAAGGGCAAGCTTCTTGATATTGGTCATGCCCTGTCAATAGCTGGGACAGATGTCACGGCAGAGGGCACGACTGACTATTCTTCGATGCGTGGTTCTGATGCCATTGTTGTTACTGCTGGTATTCCCCGCAAGGAGGGTATGAGTCGTGAAGATCTGATACTAACCAACGCATCTGTAATAAAGGGCATTGCTGAGAATATAGCGAAGTATGCTCCCGATGCCTTTGTCATTGTAGTCACTAATCCTCTTGATGCTATGGTATGGTACATGCACAAGTGTTCGGGGCTTCCTGCGAATAAGATAGTAGGAATGGCTGGTGTTCTGGATTCTGCTAGGTTCTCGTACTTCCTTGCAAAACACATGGGGGTTTCAGTAGACAGCGTACTATCAGTTGTTTTGGGTGGTCACGGAGATCTTATGCTACCTCTTCTACGGTATTCAACAGTAGGAGGTGTTTCTGTGGAAGATCTTATCAGTAGTGGCCGCTTGAGTCGTGATGAAGTATCGGCTATTGTTGAAAGGACGCGGAAAGGTGGTGAAGAGATTGTTAAACTCTTTGGAAAGGGCTCAGCGTACTATGCACCTGCCTATTCTTGCTTCCACATGTTATCATCATACATATTCAACAAGCGTGCGGTAATTCCTTGTTCTGTGCGTTTATGTGGGAAGTACGGCGTTGATGATGGGCTGTTCGTTGGGGTTCCTGTTGTTATAGGAAGCAACGGCGTAGAGGAAGTTATTGAATATCAGTTGACTTCTAGTGAAGCCGCGGTCTTTGCTAAGTCTGTAGAGCTCATTCGTGGTGCGGTCAGCTCTTTAACGTAGATGTCGACTTGGATTGTCGATGTTATTGCATGTATACAATATTTAGTTTTGTCACAGTGGATTGTTTATTGAGATCTGGTAGGGGCTGTGTTCTCTAGTTGAGATGCGCTCATTCTTTATTTCTCCTTGGCCGCGTATATATTTAACGTGGTGCTTGCTTGAAAGTTTCAACAAAAAGTGCAGAAGCTGGACTGTTCAAATCGGTCAAGTAAAGGGAGGAGTTAGAAGCCAAATTGTGTTAAACAAAAGCAACACAAACTAGTTATACAATTTATAAACACAAGGAACTTGTAACTATCGCCGCAGAAAATCGTTGTAAGATCCTCCAATAATATGTGCCTATCTATTATGGCATATGGGTTGAAGGTTTTGTCTTGGAAGTATATCTGCAAGAACTACTCGCAAGTTGCTATAATACGCCTCAAATTTTGCTTTGTGCTCACTTTGAGGGATATGAAAAGGCGCCGCGCCGTTAAAGGGTGGATTGCCGTATACGGTATGAATGGTCACGCTGCTCACAAAGCGCTGTTAAAAGGGGAAGCCATTCTCGGCCATCTGATGTAAGAACAGCTACCGCTGTTTCATCACAACTAGTCTCGATACCAAGTACAATATCGCTCACGTTACTTTCATTCTAGAGAATACCAGAATCTTTGAAGAACTTCTCTGCACCTGGATGAAGAGGTACAGCGAAGCTATGGACATCGTCTGATGCTCCACCCACAAGATCTGGAAGGGTAAGAGTCCTAAGCGCACCACTTAGCTCCCGAAATCTAACCAAGTTTGATGCTATCGATTTAACAACAAAATAAGCCATCTCATCTGAAAGCTCTGCCGTAGCATATAGGATTTTGGCTTAATGTACCAACGAGAAGGTTCAAGCTATCAGGCTCCAGTCTACTTTTTTAATATGATTGTGTGTTGTTATGGGCTGTTTCAGCTGTGGCGTGCATTGTAGACAGCATATTATCTTCTAAATAATATCATTGTGTAGGATGCACTCGGTCTCTCAAACAAAAATGAAAGGGAGATTGTTTGACGCCACATCGACGGCGTTTCCGCTTTTTATATCTTTTATTGTGAAGGTTTATGGAAAGCTGATCCGTTCTGCATTTTACGATCGTCACTCCTGATAAACTATGATAAATTCGTAAATATATTAGTTATCAGTAAGAGCAAAAACGTACGTATGTTTTTCTGCGCGGTAAGTGAATCGGATAGAGCTTTAAGCGATGGGTCTTCTACAGGGCTCTAGTATGTAATAATTAGTTTTAGCGCTTGTCAAATCCAGGTTTCAAGAATACCTTGTTCAATCACACTTCCAAGCTATGACCTTCAATAAAGCCTTCTATAAAGGCTAGTGATACCAAGCTACCGCACAAAAATGTTGGCTAGGCTCAAGAGTTGGTAAAGACGAGTGGTGTAAGAGAAAGATCATAAGTTGGTGGCTATAGGTAACACAACCTCCCATTATTTTTTGGATCTTACATAAGAGCTAGGCATTTACCTTAAGCACGGCTTAAAAAGTAGATCAGTGCAAATCCTACAGTGCGAGAAAATACGGACCTATGTGACTACGCTCCAGGTCACTCCGCGCGCGCAAACTAGCTCATCCAAATGAAACCAGCCCACGCTGCGTATAAACACTGTAACCTGAAATACTTAAAAGGAATCACCTACATCAGTTTCATTACTCTTGCCATGTGTCTTCCTTCTAAAAACTTTGTGGACACAAACGTATGCAGAACTTCCTTTGCAGTATCAAGTTCTATGTAACGCGACCCAAAGCATAGAACGTTGGCATCGTTATGCTCCCTAGCGAGCCGGGCAAATAGCGGGCTGAAGCAGAGTGCTGCTCGAATATTTCTATTACGGTTAGCTGCAATGCTCATACCTATTCCAGTTCCACAAACAAGTACACCAAAACTTGTTGGAGATACGTTTTGAACGACGTCATGGACGTAGTCTGGATAATCCACCGCAGAACAACTTGGATCGCACCCATAATCAGTTACTGCGCATCCAATGCTCTCAAGGTAGGCACTCAAAGCGAGCCTCAATTCTACGCCGGCGTGGTCTGAGGAGATCAGTACTCTCTTTACTACTAACACCTTTCTATTTCAGAACAAAACACAATTCCCTAAAAACCTTCCACGGCTCTCTACCAGCCGCGTTGATAATATAAAGTCAAAGTTATTTGAGGACCATACTTTTTTATTTGCAACCTATATTTTTCTTTACAATGGGTATTTTAAAGTGTATTCACTGCTGTGCTATTATACTTTAGGTATTGCAAGGGTTTTAACCCTGCGCTAGCGGGCGGAGGGAGCCTCTTTTGATTCCCTCTCGTTAAGGTTGTGGTTTTGGCTGGAGTTGGATATGGGCTACGAGAGTGATGCGGACTCAGTGATCGAGTCTACTTTGGATCGCTTGGACGAAACTAGGGCATATGCGGAGTCCTTCAGGGGCGACGTTATGGCAGCATTTAGATCGGGGGCCATAACGGAGACTCAGTTTAAAAAGATGAGAGACTATGTTGAGGGGTTTCTCAGTAAGATCTCCCTGTATGAGAGCGTTTTCGAACGAATAAAGGACGCTTACGGCGAAGTAAAGTAGGCA